>JALXCB010000114.1 GCA_026991225.1 Anaerolineae bacterium
AGCCCCATTTATGGGGCGTCGTTTTTAGCCCGCAGGTTCACCTGCGGGCGGCAGCGCGGCCAGAGAATCGCCTTTCATCGATGATCCAATGCAAACCAAAAGCCTTGGTTTCATTTTGCTTTCAGTTTACTAACGTAGCAAGGTCGAAAACCACGAAGACACGACGACACGAAGGCACGAAGGGGAAAAGCCAGGCTGGCGGGCCGTGAAACGTAATGCGTGATGCGTAACGATCTCACGTTTCACGCATCACGTTTCACGCCCGTTGGCGCTTCGCCCAACGTGGGCTTGACCATCGATGCTCAATCAGCGCCGAAACACGACTTTCAAAACAACAGCGATCGTCCAAAGCCGGGCATGAAGGGCCAGGGGATGGAAACCAGGATGAGAAGGAAGGCGATGCCGTAGAAGATGAACATGCGCTTGAACTTGCCTTCAGGTTGGGCCTTCTTCGTCGCATAGTTGCCCGCATGGGCGATGATGATCGCGATGACCATCATCACGCTGTGCTCCATCAGGAAAAAGCGGCTGGCCGGATTTCCGAACACATAATCGAATCCGCCCTGGCTGGCGACGAATACGAAATAGAGAATCAGGCCCAGCAAAAGCTGGACATCCAGTGCGATGAGAAAATACTTGCTGAATTTGCCGGCGTTGTCGTCCCACGCCCGCTTGCCGAACCAGCCGCGGGCCGACAGGAACAAGACGTAAAGGCCGAGAAAAACGATAATCCAACGATTGATGCTGTGCAAATCGACGAGCATGGTGTGTAACGTATCCATGGGATCTCCTTCTTCGAGTGTGTGGATGGAAGTGAGATGGTTTTTCTGATAGTCAAGAGTGGCCGCGGGCCGCGGCCTCATGCCGTTGCACCGTGGCCTGCTCCGCGGATTGGCTCTTCAGGGCCAGGGCTAACAGCGTGATCAACACGGCAATGCCGCCCACGGCCAGATAAGCCGAGGTAAAACCTTTCACATCGCCGCCCAGCGAAGCTGCGATCGCGCCCACGAACGCGCTCCCCAGCAACTGCCCTGTGCCCGTAAACAGCCGGATCAGGGCCTGCGCGGCCGTGCGATAGTGATGCGGCGCTTCGTTCAGCATGATATAGCGCAGGGGCGACCCCAGCAGGGAGCTCAGCCCCAACCCCACCAACACCGCGGCCAGATAGAACGTGGCCACCGTCAGGGGAATCAGGCCGATGATCAACATGCCCGCGGCCATCAGGCCCGACCCCAACAGAATCACCAGCCGCGAGCCGCGTTTGTCCAACATGCGCCCGGCCAGGGGCGAGCCGATGGCCATGGCCAGCACCGCCGGCAGCAGCATGAAACTGGCCGTATGCGGGCTGACGCCGAACGCCAGCACCAACAGCACCGGCACGAACACCAGCGTCGCCTCGCCAAAGCCTGCGCCCAACGCAATGACCGTCACCAGCTTGATCTGGCGGGACTTGAACAGCGCCACCTGCACCACCGGGTCCTCCGCCCGCTTCTCCACGAACCACAGCACGGGCAACAGCACGGTGGCCGTCAACAGGAAAGGCCACACCCGAATGGAAAACAGGCTGACGAAAACAGTGTCCGGAGAAAGATTCTTCGGATCGAGCTGGTTGACGCCGATGGTCAGGGCCGCCAGCGTGGCCGAAGTGATCAGCAACCCCAGATAATCGAAAGGCTTTTGCAGGCCCGGACGCTCATTGGGCAGCAACCGCAAAGCAAAGAGGACGATGACCAGAGCCACGGGAATGTTGATCAGGAAAAGCCAGTGCCAGCCCAGGAATTTGAGAATGACGCCACCCAGGATAGGCCCGATGAGAAAGGCCACGCCAAAGACCGCGCCGATCATACCCAGGGCCGAGCCCCGCTTCTCGGGCGGAAAAGTGTCGCCAATGACGGCCGCGGCCACGGGGAAGATGCCGCTGGCCCCAAAGCCCTGGATGGCCCGTCCCAACAGCACCATCCAGAACGCGGGCGAAAGCGCCACCACCAGGGAGCCCGCGGCGAAGATGAGGATATCGGCAATGTAAATCGTGCGATGGCCAATGATATCCGCCAGCTTCGCCATCAGCGGCGTACCCACCAGATTGAACAAAATATACGCGGTCACCACCCAGGCGATCATGCGATCGTTCACCTGGAAGGCCCGTTGAATCGCAGGCAGCGCTGGCCCGACGATGGCGATATCCAGCGCGCCCATGAGCACGCCAAAGAAAAGCAGAAGGAGAATGCGTTTGCGTTGGCTCTCGGTGAGATTCTTCATCCTCGTTTCGGCTCCTTATGATTCAGGTTACCGACCGGTCGGTCAGTCAGGTCGGGCAGTATACCAACCCCGCCTCAATATGTCAAAATCCAGCCATTGCCCATCTCCCCCCAAACGCAGTACAATACGCCCATGACCCTCTCGAACGGCCTCATCTCCCTGATTCTGGCGCTGATCGCCATCGCCTCCGCCACGCCCGCGCTTCCCACCGGGCCCGGCGACGCGGCTGCCCGCATCCTGCCCCAAATCGTAACGGAAGCCCCCACGCCCGTCTACAGCTTCCGCATCCTCGCCGTCTATCCCCACGACCCCAACGCCTTCACCCAAGGCCTGGTCTACTTTCAGGGCGATTTCTACGAAAGCACGGGGCTGCACGGGCGATCCTCCCTGCGCAAGGTAGACCTGGAAACGGGCGAGGTTTTGCAAATGCGCGAGCTGCCCGACACTTACTTCGCCGAAGGACTGACCTTGTTCGATGATAAACTCTACCAGCTCACCTGGCAGTCTCATATCGGATTCATCTACGACCGGGCCAGCTTCGAACCCCTGGACACCTTTCGCTACGCCACCGAAGGTTGGGGGCTTACGCAGGATGGTCGGGAGTTGATCATGAGTGATGGCACACCCAATCTCTATTTCCTCGACCCGAACACCCTTGAAATCCGACGGCAGGTGGAGGTGAGCGATGAAAACGGGCCGGTGTGGAAGTTGAACGAATTGGAGTACATCGACGGGGTCGTGTACGCCAACGTGTGGCAGACGGACCGTATCGCCCGCATCGACCCCGACACAGGCCGCGTTACCGCCTGGATCGATCTGACCGGCCTGCTCCCGCCGGAAGATCGCCCCGGGGCCAACGTGCTCAACGGCATCGCCTGGGATGAAGAGGGCGGGCGGTTGTTCGTCACGGGCAAGCTCTGGCCCAAACTCTTCCAAATCCAGCTCATCCCGCCCACCTACACCCTCTATCTCAATCGCATCGAGATGCAGGGGAACTCGAAGGCGCATGGAGCTCGCAAGCTGCCGCTGGAGGGGACTTGCAAACGGTCAGGCGGAGAGTGATGGCAGTCGCGCAGCCGGCTGCCCCGCTGGCCCTCTGGCCTTCTGGCCCTCTGGCCCTCTGGCCTTCTGGCCTTCTGGCCCTCTGTCAAATCTCTCCCGCCTCCACAAGCCGGGCCAACAACGCTTTGGCCTTGCGCGCGGCGATGCCGCGATGGCTGACCGCGTTCTTCTCTTGCGACGTCAGTTGGGCGAAGGTGCATCCCATGGCGGGCATGAAGAAGACAGGATCATAGCCGAAGCCGCCCGCGCCCTCGGGCTGTTCCAGGATGACGCCCGAGCAAGTCCCCTCCGTCGTCCACACCCGGCCATCGGGCGCGGCGATGGCGACCACGCAATGGAACGCGGCCGTGCGCTCCTTGGGCGGGACGCCTTGCAGGCGCTGGAGGAGCAGTTGGATACGGTCGGCGTCTGAGGCGTTCGGGCCAGCCACCCGCGCGGAATGGACGCCGGGCCAGCCGCCCAGCGCGTCCACGGCCAGCCCGCTGTCATCCGCCCAGGTGAGCAAGCCCGAGAGATGGGCGTAGGTTCGGGCCTTGAGGATGGCATTTTCCTCGAACGTCGAGCCGGTCTCCTCCACGTCCACGTCAAGGCCCACATCGGCCAGCGACACCACCTCGAAGGGCAGATCGGCCAGCAGCTCGCGGTATTCCCGCACTTTCCCTTGATTTTTCGTGGCAATCAGCAGTTGTTTGGGCATTGGAATGATTTGCCGTCTCTTAAACGTTTCAATTCGCCGCGGATGATGCTGATGCGACGGATCAACACGGATTTTTACTGAAAGAAATGTCATTCTTTGAAAAATCCGCGAAAATCTGTTTCATCCGTGTTATCTGCGGCGAATTTTAATTTTCGATGCGGCGATCCTACACTTTGATAGAATCAAAGTGCATCACAGTCGCTAAGTCCGATACTCTCCATTGATGGTCACGTAATCGTGACTAAGGTCGCAGGTCCACATGACGGCCTGGCCCGGACCATCTCCCAGGCTAAGCTGGATGAGGATATCCGCGGCCTCGAAATGCACCGTGGCCAGGGCCTCGTCGTAATCCAAAGGCGCGCCCTGGGCCACGAGTTGTTGCAAAGGCAGATAGCCTTCGCCCCGCGGGCCGACGCTGCTGATCCACAGCGCCGTGGCTTCCGGGTCGAAAGGAACGCCGCTGCGCCCGGCAGCAGCCAGAATGCGTCCCCAGTTGGCGTCGCCGCCGTAGATGGCTGTCTTCACCAGGGGTGAGGTGGCGATGGTCTCGGCCACGCGGTGCGCGTCGGCATCGTTGCGCAGGCCCGAAACCCGAATCGTCACGAATTTCGTCGCGCCCTCGCCATCCCGCACGATCTCCTGAGCCAGATGGATGCTGAGGTCGGTCAGGGTGGCGGTGAATGCGGCGAACGCGAGCGTATCCGGCTCGATGATCGGCCCGCCCGCCTCGCCATTGGCCAGTAAGGCCACGGTGTCGTTGGTGCTGGTGTCGCCATCCACGCTGATGCGGTTGAAAGAGGCGTCTGCGGCCTGTTTCAGGGCCAGACGCGCGGCTTCGGGAGTCAGGCGGGCGTCGGTGACGATGACCGCCAGCATGGTGGCCATGTTGGGGTGGATCATCCCCGCGCCTTTGCAGACGCCCGCCAGCCGATAGCCGCCATCCCCTTCCAGACTGTGCATTTTGGGGTAGGTGTCGGTGGTCATGATGGCCCGCGCGGCCGCGTCCAGCCCATGCGCATCCGCCTTCAATGCCCCCACCAGGTCGGGCATGGCCCCTTCGATGCGGTCGATGGGCAGCTGCACGCCGATGACGCCCGTGGACATGACCAGAGCGGAGGATGCGGGAAGCCGCAACGCCCGTTCCGCGGCCTGGGCCATGCGTTCAGCGCGGCGCAAGCCTTCGTCGCCGGTGATGGCGTTGGCGTTGCCGCTGTTGATGATGACGGCGTGGATGCGTTCGCTGTTTTCCGCCAGCAACGCGCGATCGTATTCGACGGGCGCGGCCGCGAAGCGGTTTTGGGTGAAGACCGCAGCCGCGACCGCGGGCGTGGGGGTGTAGATCAGCGCCAGGTCGAGCTGGCCGTCGGGCTTGAGACCGCTGGCGACGCCGGCGTATTGAAAACCGGTGGGAAGGGTAGAAGTGGTCATGGGATGTATGAAGGTTCCGTTGCGTTCTCTAATCCTATTTTCATAGCAGGCGCCACGCGCGGCGGCGCGCCGATACCGATGAAAACGCCTCGCGGCCAGGATGGCGGGCCGTGAAACGTAATGCGTGATGCGTAACGCTCTCACGTTTCACGTTTTCACGCATCACGCCCATTGCCGCCTCGGCCCACGTCGGCCTGGCGATCTCAATCCTAAACTAAACGCATTTTGAAATCAGGTGTTTTCGGCCTCGGCCACCCGGAGCTGAAGCTCCGGGCTACGAAACAACGCCGGGTGAACCCGGCTTCCCGCGGCGCGCAGCATGCGCCGTAGCCCCATTTATGGGGCGTCGCTTTTAGCCCGCAGGTTCACCTGCGGGCGGCGGCGCGGCCAGAGAATCGCCTTTCATGGATGATCCAATGCGAACCAAAAAGCCTTGGTTTCAATTTGCTTTTAGTTTAATCCTGATCCGAATCCTATTTTCATAGCAGGCGCCACGCGCGGCGGCGCGCCGATACCGATGAAAATGAGAACGCAGATGACGCAGATGCAACGCTGATTTCCGCAGATAATCTTTAGTCTTCAGTCTTTTTTTTCTTCGTGCCTTCGCTTTCCTTCGCGCCTTCGTGGCTCTATTTTCATAGCAGATCAATCGCGCTTGAAATTGCTGTAATCGGGCGAACGGTACTTGGACGCGCCCGCGCCTTCGATCTCCAGCAGCGCCCGCACCTTCATGGGCAGGCCAAAGAGCTTGATGAAGCCTTCCGCGTCCTTCTGATTATACACGTCATCCTCATCGAAAGTCACATAATCCTCGCGATAGAGGCTGTAAGGGCTCTTGCGGCCCACCAGGATGGCGTTGCCTTTGTAGAGCTTGAATCGCACGGTGCCGGTCATGTTCTCCTCCGTGACCTGCACGAACGCGTCCAGGGCCTCGCGCAGGGGCGTGAACCACTGCCCATTGTAGACCAGGTCGGCGTAGCGCAGTGCGATCTGCTGTTTGAAATGCAGCGTGTCCTTGTCCAGCACAAGCTGCTCCAGAGCCGCGTGCGCCTCGTAGAGGATGGTCCCGCCGGGCGTTTCGTAGATGCCGTGGGATTTCATCCCCACCAGGCGGTTCTCCACCAAATCCACCCGCCCGATGCCGTGCTTCGCGCCCAGCTCATTGAGCGCGGTCATCAACTCCACCGGGCCCATGGCCACGCCATTCAGCCGCACGGGAACGCCTTCCTTGAAGTCGATGGTGATGGTTTCGGGCTCGTCGGGGGCGTGTTCGGGCGCGGCGGTAAGGGTGTACATGCTCTCTTCGGGCTCGTTCCAGGGGTCTTCCAACAGCCCGCCCTCGTGGCTCATGTGCCACAGGTTGCGATCCCGGCTGTAGATGGAGGTCTCGGTGGCGGGGACGGGCACGTTGTGCTTGGCCGCGTATTCCAACGCGTCCTTGCGCCCGCGGATATCCCATTCCCGCCAGGGCGCGATGATCTTCAGCTTGGGGTTCAGTGCCATGACCGTGAGCTCGAAGCGGACCTGGTCGTTGCCCTTGCCCGTGGCTCCGTGCGCGACCGCGTCCGCCCCCTCCATCTCCGCAATCTCCACCAGGCGCTTGGCGATGAGGGGACGGGCCATACTCGTGCCCAACAGATACTTGCGTTCATAGATCGCGCCCGCCTGCATGGTGGGGAACACGTACTCGGTGAGGAATTCCAGACGCAGGTCTTCGATGTAGATTTTGCTGGCGCCCGAGGCCAACGCTTTCTCCTCCAGGCCTTCCAGCTCTTCCGCCTGACCCAGGTTGGCGCTGAAGCAGATGACCTCGCAGCCATAGTTTTCCTTCAGCCAGGGCACGATGACCGAAGTGTCCAGCCCGCCCGAATAGGCCAGCACGACTTTCTTGACTTTGGGTTTCTTGGGTGACATGGGATGCTCCTTGGGATACATGGGGAATGATTGAGGCATGAAAACCAGATGCGTAAAAGGTGATGCGTGATGCGTAAAATTTTTCCACGTTTCATACATCACCTTGGAGATCACTTCGCCACAAAGGCTTTACGATTTTCCCGCCAGCGCTCGTTCCAACAAAAAAACCACGATGCTTGACGCCATCGTGGTTGTGCGGGATTCGAGCTCAGATGCAGACGCGCTGGATGGGATCAGATCGACGATCTGACCTCGTCCCGTTAGCTGCAACGCCTGCGCTGGAAAATCATGGCCCGACTATAACGAATTTCCGGGCGTCTGTCAACTTTCGAAGGAGACGCACCGGGGGACGCCAATGCCCATGACACCACTCGCGGCCAGGTTGGCGCGGGAAGCCGAATGCGTAACGAGTGATGCGTGATGCGTAAGGACCTCACGGATTACGCATTACGCATCACGTCAGTTGTCGGCTCGCCCAACGTGGGCTTCGAGTTACTTTTGCAAACCAACGCAACGTCATTTTCGGAACAGGCGGCAATCATGGTATAACCATCCCCATGCCTTCGACCATCTCTGATCCCACGCGCTTCGACGATCTCCTGCTGACGTTCCAGCGCCCGCACATCCTGCAGACCAGCCACTGGGCCGCGCTGAAAGCACCCGTGTGGTCGGGCCAGCAGGTGGTTTGGGGCGATGAGCCCGCGCCTCTGGCCGCGGCCAGCATCCTCACCCGCCGTCTGGGCCGACTTCCCGTGAAAATCCAGTACGTTCCCAAAGGCCCCATGGTGCGGCCCGATCTGGACGCGTGGGAGGAGGTTCTGGCCGGGTTGGAAACCCACGCCCGCCGTTCTCGCGCCCTGTTCATCAAGATCGACCCGGACGTGGACGTGGACAGCGAGTTGGGCGAGGCATTGACGGCCATGCTCCAGGCCCGTGGCTGGGTCTTCAGCCCCGAGCAGATTCAATTCCGCAACACGATGATCTCCGACCTGACCGTGGGGGAGGAGGCGCTGCTGGCCGGGATGAAGCAGAAAACCCGGTACAATATCCGGCTGGCCGGACGACGGGGCGTGGTCGTGGCCCCCAGCGACGATTTCGACGCGTTCTACGACCTCTACGCGGAAACCTCGGCGCGGGACGGCTTCCTCATCCGCCCGCGGGACTATTACCTGCGGGTGATGGGGCGTTTGCAGGCGCATGGGCTGGGGCGGTTGCTGTTGGCCTGGGTGGAGGATGCGCCTGTGGCGGGATTGTTCCTGTTCCGCTTCGGGCCCACGGCCTGGTATTTCTACGGCGCCTCCAGCAACCAGGGGCGACGGCACATGCCCGCGTATCTGCTGCAATGGGAGGCCATGCGCTGGGCCATGCAGCGAGGCTGCGCCACCTACGACTGGTGGGGCGCGCCCAACGAGCTGAACGAAAGCGATCCCATGTGGGGGGTGTATCGATTCAAGCGGGGGTTTGGCGGGCGATTTGTGCGCTGGATCGGTGCGTGGGATTACGCGCCCAGGCCGACGCTGTATCGGGCCTATACCCGGGCCATGCCCAACGTGCTGGACTTTATGCGGCGGCGGGCGCGAGCGGACATATCAGGCGACACGAGCGATAGCTCGCCGATACCGATGAAAACGCCTCGCGGCCAGAGCGGCGCGGAAAGCCAATGCCGTGACGAGTGAAACGTGATGCGTGAGACCGTCACGTTTCACGTTTGACGTTTCACGCCCGTTGCCGCCTCGGCCAACGCGGGCCTGGCGATCTTAATCCTAATCCTGATCCGAATCCTATTTTCATAGCAGTTACCAGCTATTCTCTCGCGAATGTGATACAATGACCTTTCACTCCCACCCCATACGCTTTTGAAATCGGCCATGAAAGTCAAACTCTACGCCACCCTCCGCCCGCTGGTGGGCGGCCCCAGCGTCACGGTGGATGCTGGCCCGGGCGACACCGTGCGCCAGGTCATCGACGAGCTGCTGGCGCGCTATCCCCAGCTTCGGGACGAGCTCATGCAGGATGGGGAGATCTCCCCGCGCATCCACATTTTCCTCAACGGCCGCGAGGTGCGCTACTCGGGCGGGCTGGACGTGACCATTCCCGAAGGCGCGGATTTGCGCATCTTCCCGCCCGTGGGCGGCGGCGCGTGATCCCCTGGGCCATCGAATATGACGAGCAGGGCGCGCCCTGGGTGCATATCGAACTCAGGAGCGCGCCCTTGTGGATCGTGGCATCCTATCTGGTGAAGCTGGGCGGTCGGGTTGTGGAGCCCGAGCGGCTGGTGCAGGGGGATGGCTGGGAAGCGCACATGCAGGAGGACGAGCCGGTGGTCCTGGGCTCCCTGCGCATCGGGCGGGGGTATCTCGATATCCGGGGCGAGAGCGAAGCCGCACTGGAGACGCTCATGGCCGACCTGGGCCGGATGCTGATGCGGGGAGGCGGGTGAGGAGAGTGAGCAGTGACCCGTTTTGGCTCGCCTGAAAAAAGCCAAATTCACCGTAACTGCTAACGTATTTGACTTTAGGCCGCCAAAAGCCACGAAGGCTCGAAGTTTTTCGAAGACACGAAGGAAAAATCAAGGAAAATACGTCGCGCCTTGACTTTTCCTCGTGTCTTCGTGGCAAAAAGTGGTGCGATACCTTAGCAGTTACGTTTTCGTGTTCTTCGTGGTTTTCGGGTGGCGACCGGTGACGACCTTAGTAGTTACGACGAGGTTGTGATTGCGTAAATTGTCAGATCATGCACAAAGCGTGCAGATCCTGCACACCCAAGGGGGGATCATAGAGCTGAAGCCGGTTTTCAATTCCATACATCGCGATGCACTGACGTTTCTCAAACGGGTCATCGGCGCAATCACGTGAATCGCTCTGCGATGGGATCCCTTGCGTGATGACCTCCATTCCAAACTGTTGGAGGTTCCATCATGCTGCGATTGCCCCGATCCACCCGTCGATTGCTGGCGGTTCTGGCTCTGGCGTTGGCGTTGTTGGCCCAGGGGGCGCATTGGGCGCCGACTCTGGTCGGTAGCGGCCTCAACGCCGGAGGGCATCTGGTTGCGTACGCACCGGGCGAAGGCGAAGACGACGTGTACGGTTAATCGGCCGTCGTCACGGGTGCGCATGGCTACAACGGTGGTCGTGCGCACCTGCCCCTTCGCGCCGCCTCATCATGGCCTCCACCTGCGCCAGCGCATCCTCCCGCGCGGCCCGGTGCGCTGGCGGCAGACGCTGCGCGTCGGCGCGGGCTTTGGCCAACATACGCCAGGCTTCCTCGCGCTCTCCTGTCTCGAACAGGGCCGCGATCAACGCCGCCTGCGCATTGATTCGCCGCGAGAGATCGCCCTGCGCTTCCCACCGGGCGACAGCTTGCTGCAATGTGCGGATGGCTTCGGGCCAGCGTTTGAGGTCGAAGTAGGCGCGTCCGATATCAGTGATGACCATGTTCAGATGGAACTCATCCCCAAACGCCCGAAAAATCCGTTCAGCCTGACGATAGCCAAGCAAGGCTTCCTCGGGACGGTCCAAATGATCGCTGAGGGTCACGCCCAGATTCATGTAGGCGACGCCCAACTCTACCGAGTCGCCTTCCAGCGACAGGGTCTCGATGGCCTCTCGCAGGTATCTTGCCGCTTCGCCGGCGCGGCCCAGGCGTCGCAAGACGGGTGCCAGATTCATCAACGCCCGCGCCTTCATGCGATTGTCTTGCGTTGCGGTCCATCGTTCCACGCTGCATCGTAGCGCCTGAAGCGCGTCCTGCCAGCGACGCTGATCGAAATGAAGCGCGCCCCAGGTCAGGCAGGCGTATCCCTCTTCCCAGGGCATAGCCTCTTCTCTCAGCCAGACTTCCACCTGTCGCAACAGGTTTTCCGCTTCGGACCACCGTCGTTGGCGGCGCCAGAGCATGGCCAGACGATTGGCCGCCCGCACCCGCCAGATCCACTGGTCCAGGTCCGTGGCCATGTGCAACGCGCGTTGCAGGTGGCGTTGCGCTTCTTCGCCGCGATCCATCCGCCGCAGAAAATCCCCCAGATAAAAGTGCAGCATGATCTCCCCTTCCCTGTCCCCATGCTTTCGAGCCTGGGCCAGCCCCCGGTTCAACATGTCCAGCCAGGCCGCGTGCAAATTCCGATGGGCCATCAAGGGCGCGAGGCTGGCGATCAAGGCCCGGGCCTCGGGCCAAGCCTGGGGGTAGGCCAGGGCGAAATCCAGCGCCTGGAGGATGGCGCTGAGACGTTCGGACGTGAGCGGCTCCCGAATCTGGCGCAGGGCGTGGCGGGCGTTGCGGATGAGGTACGTTCGAAAGGTGGCGACGGGGTCCAGAGTGGGGACCGGGCCTTCATCGGATAGCAACATTCTTCCTGGATGTGAGTTGCCTGGGGTCAGGACCATGCCGCGATGTGATGCAGAAAAGCGCGGGTGAGGCCGTGGATGGTGTAGCGGGCACCCTCGGGGCCGACGCGGATGTCGACCAGGTTCACCTGAATCAGGGTTTCGAGGGCGTCGCGGATCGAGGCCGGAGGCAGTTCGGTGATGGTGGCGATCTGGGCCACACCGCCGCCGTGTGGGGGAAGCAGTGACATGGCGATGAGCACGCGCCGCGCCAGGCCATCCAGGCCCGCCCAGGCCTGGCGGTAGATATAATCGAAGAGCTGGTGCATCTGCCGGCCCTGGGTCAGATGCGCCAATACGTCGGGCAGGGAATGGACGTGCAATTGGCCGGCAACGAGCCGAAGGGCCAGGGGGTTCCCTCCCACCTGCTGCCAGATGCGGTCGAGCTGTTCGTCCTCCGCGATTTGCAAGGCGAGAATGTTGCGTTTGTGGCCTTCGTGGCGGAGCAAGGCGCGGGCGGCTTCCCGGTGCAGAGAGGGGATGGATTGGACATGGAGGTCGGGGATGTCGAAGGGGCGTCGTCGCGAGGTGATGAGGAAGCGGGTTGGGCGCGCCAGGGTGTTGATTTGCGTCAGGATGGGGCGGATGTCGGGCAGGGTTTCCAGATTGTCGATGACGATGAAGTGGGGCGCCTGGTGCAGGTGGGTCTGCAATCGGGCCAGCAGTTCGGTCAGGGAAAAGGGGAAGGGGATGGCGCCTGCGCCCAAAAGCTGGATGGCCAGCGCTTCGAAGATCATGGTCACGGCTTCTTGCTGGGACGCCGCCTGGAAGTAAGGGCGGTTGTCCCATAAGGAGACCTGTGGCCGCAGGCTAATCCAGCCGAATCCGGCGAAGGCGCGTTCGTCGATGAGAAGGCGACTGAGCCGGTCGGCCACCGAGGTTTTGCCCATGCCACCCATGCCTGTCAGCAGGATGAGAGCGGGCCCATCTTCCGCCAGAATGAGCTCGCGAAGTTGGGCGATGAGGGCGTCGACACCGAAGAGTCGGTCGTAGGTGGGCGCTTCCAACCGCTGGTATTGTTCCCGAATGAATCGCTCCCGGGCCCGCTGTTCCCGTTCCCAAAGGATGGTTGCCAGGGCGTCTTGGGCGGCCCGCAAGTCGCGATGGATCGAGGATTTGGAGCGGTGGTGCTTGGTCATCAGGGCCTGGATGGAGAGATCCTGCCAATAGCGCTGGCGCAGGAGGCGGGCCTGGCGGGGGCGCCGGGCCTCGAGTTGCGTCATCGCCTCCTCCAGCAGCGCAAGGGCCGGAGATGATGCGGACGCGTTCATCTCCCGAACCATCTGCATGGATTCCCAGCCCGATGGCAGGGTCTGGCCCAGATCGCGCAGGAGTTGTTTCACGGCTTCGTGAAAGGCGGGGGATGGCGAAGTGGACGCGCTCATGATCATGAAGTATAGCGCATATCGTTGATTTTTGGCACGTTTCTGGCACGATCTGGGACGGATTTGGGACGTGATGGCGCTCCTGCCGTGATAGGATGAAGTCGGCGAGGCGATGTTCCACTAAGGTTTCAGGGGCGAGAGGTCTTGTCTGGGGGGACGCGTAGGCGAGAACGCTCCCCCCGCTTTTAAGCTCCCCGGTAAAAGCTTTGCCGACAGTTTAGATAGAGCCTTTGGATACTTCACTCTCAGGAGGGAAAAATGCCGTCTTCTCGAAGAAAGTTCCATGTCTTTACAACCCTCATTGGAATTGTCATCATCCTTTTAGCAATCAGCGCGTGCAATTCCACTAGGAGCCCTGAAGAGATTGTCAAAGAAGTCACAAGGATTGTGACCAAAGAAATCCATGTGGAAGTCCCTGTAACCGTTATTGTGACTCGAGAAGTGACAGTCATTGCAACCAAGGAGGTAACAAAAATTGTAGTGGCCACGCCGACGCCTTCACCAACTCCTGTCCCATCTACGAAAGGCACTCGAAAAAAGCCAATTCCTTTCAACGAGGAAGCCACTTACACCGACGAATCAGGACACGTCATCAAACTAAAACTCGTGAAGGTAGCGCGCGGCAAAGAAGCTGAGGCAATTATCAATAGGGGAAAAGAATTCTTTGTTTCCAAACCAGGCGAACCCAATCATGAGTTTTTTGTTGCTTATTTCAATGTTGAATATGTAAAGGGCCCGGGAGATGATGCGGTCAGCATCGATTTTACTGATTTTTCTATCTCCGTAGACAATAAGCTTTTTGGCACCGTTATTACCACGTTTGAGGACGAGCATGAACTGGATGAAATTCTTTACCCCGGAGCCAAAGCAGAGGGATGGGTGCCTTTTCAAATTCCTGAAGGGAGTGAAGTCCAGGCCATCATGTTTAATCCTGATGTATTTGGCGATGGAATCTGGTTTGCCGTTCACTGAGATCTTTGCTTTCAGAAAGATATCCACCGTCGAATTATCACAAGAAACCACTGCCAAAAGCAGGGAAGCTATAATTCCTTCAATTCACGGAGAAAAGACCATGCCAATCATTCAATGCCCGGAGTGTTCAGCGGAGGTTAGTGACACAGCAATGGTGTGTCCTCATTGCGGCTTTCAATTGCGGAAGCCTAAGCGTAGTTTCATGGGCAAACTCATCAAGTGGAGTTTTATTGGTTTCAATATCCTGATGGCTATCTGGTTTGTGAGTGGAATGAGCGCCGCCACGAAAGACGTGGAGACAATGTCCGGGGCAGAAAAAGCAGGTGCAGTGATTGGGACAGGTCTGGGGGCCATGTTCATTCTCGGGATATGGTTGACCGGCGCTGTCATTTTAGGATTATTCGTGCTATTCACCCGTCCGAAAGCATAGGCGATTACTCATAACGTCATGCCGAGGAGTGAAGACAAAAGGCAACCAGCCCGAAAGGCGCTTCGCTAGTTTCCTCCTCTCTTCCGTCGGAATGATATATTTGGTAGGAAATGCGCCATTGTCGAAACCACAAAGCCCGCAAAGGAGTGAAAGGGAAGAGTGACAGGCAGCGTGTAGCAGTTGACCTGGCGACTTCAAACGTAATCCTAATCTTGTCTGTCAGCGCCCTGCCGGCCGCGCTCGCGGGCCCGGTCAACGTTTTTTTCCACTGAGAAGGAGGGATAAGCGCGGCTTGTCCCTCCCCTTGTTGCAAATCTTGCAACGCAATGCCATGATCATGGAGGTGAAAGTACTCTCGTCATCTCACTCGAAACGAGGTCCCGCATGGAAAAAATCGAAGGCAAAGCTGCACGTCTGGAGCAAATGAAGCTCATCCTGCTGGCGCATCCGGAGGGGCTCTCGCGGGCGGAGGTGGCCCGTCGCCTGGGCATTCATCGCACGACCGTTTCCAGATATGTGCCTAATTTGGAACAGATCGGCGTGCCCGTTTGGGAGGATGGCCAACGCATTGGTATCGACCGTGAGCAGTATCAGATCAAGATCGGCATGACCATTCACGAAGCCACCGCGGTGCATCTGGCCGCCCGCCTGCTGGCCACGCGCATGGATGAGCACAACCCTCATGCAGCCAGCGCGCTGCGCAAGCTGGGCGAGGCGTTGCGCCATATCGCGCCCTTCATCAGTCGGCATGTGCTGCTTTCGGCGGACATGATGGAGGATCAGGCCCGGCGCCAGGACCCCCAGTTCATCAAGGTGCTGGAGACTCTCACCCGGGCGTGGAGCGAAGGGCGCAAAGTGCGCGTCTGGCACTGGCACGACAGGACGAATCGCGTGTATGAGTATCTCCTTTCCCCTTACTTTTTGGAGCCCTACGCGGTGGGGCGCACCGTGCATGTGGTGGGATTTCGCGAGCCGCCCGATGCGCTGCGCACGCTGAAGGTGGAACGCATCCGCCGGGCAGAAATCACCGCGGAGAGGTACACGATTCCGCAAGACTTCGATCCCCAGGCCTTGTTGCAGGATGCGTGGGGCATCTGGTACGCGGAAGGGGAGCCGGTGGAGGTGGCGCTCCGCTTTCATCCTCGCGTGGCCCACCGGGTGCGAGAGAGCCAGTGGCATGTCTCGGAGCAGATTGAGGAGCAGGAGGATGGTTCGCTGATCTGGCGGGCGTGGGTGGCCGAGCCCCAGGAGATGCTGCCCTGGATTCGGGGCTGGGGCGCGGACGTGGAGGTGCTGGAGCCCACCGAGCTGCGGGAGACGCTGATGGGCGAGGCCCGGGCGTTGGCCCGGCAATACGGCTGGTATGTCAGCCGCACTCCCACCGCGGCCGACTCGGTGTTGGAGGCCTTTTTTGATGAGTGAACGTAACGGCTAAGTACAGCGTTTCACAAATAGCTTCCGAGTTTATGCTCCAGTTTTTCAACCGTATAAGACCAACGGATTGGACGAGCGGTTTGATTGTAGTAGCGGATGAAATCCATGATGGATTGCCGCAG
>JALXCB010000115.1 GCA_026991225.1 Anaerolineae bacterium
TTCCGCCCCTCTGCTACAATCACCCCAATCCTAATCCTCAATCCCAATCCTACCCTCCCCGCACCTTCCCAATTTCAGAGCGCCAGAGGCCAGAGCGGCAGAGAGCCAGAACGCCCCTTCGCGCTTTCGCCTCCTCGCCCATCCGCCGCCTCGCGCTCGCCCGTCCCGCCCGGAGCTGAAGCCTCCGGGCTACGGAACGGCGGCCCGTGGAGGTCAGAGGGCCAGAGGGCCAGAGAGCCAGAGGGCCAGAGAGCCAGAACGCCAGAGGCCAGAGCGGCAGATGCCAGCACGCCCCCTCGCGCTTTCGCCCGCTCGCCCGCACCCGCCCGGAGCTGAAGTCTCCGGGCTAGGGATCCACGGCCCGTGAACGGGCCTTTGCGCCCGTTCCGCCCCTCTGCTACAATCTCCCCAATCCCAATCCCAATCCTACTCCCTCCCCGCACCTTCCCAATTTCAGAGCGCCAGAGGCCAGAGCGGCAGAGGCCAGAAAGCCCCTTCGCGCCTTCGCCTCCTCGCCCATTCTCCGACCCTGTGCTCGCCCGCTTCATCCAGCCCGACACCATCGTGCCGGACCCGGGCGACCCGCAGAGCCTGAACCGGTACAGCTATGTGGGCAATAGTCCAGTGCGGTACACGGACCCGAGCGGGCATTGCATTCCGGGCGAGAACTGCCCGGGTGATCAGCCCAATAACGGCGCACAGCCTCCCCCTCCATCCTCTTCGCCACCGAGCGGAAGCCAGCCGTCTCAAAGTGGTGTGCAAACAGCTTCGGGAAATGTTACTCAGGTGTATTGGGCGCTGGGCAAAAACAAGCAATGGTGGGCAGCTCCCCATTGCTCCCAGCAAGATGCTTTCTCTTGCGGCCCCACCAGCGTGGCCATGATCTTGAATGCGTTGACGAGTAAAAAATGGACGCAGAATGACATTCCCGTGCCGTTGACCCGCTGGTTTTATGGGGGCGCAACGCGTCCGGATTGGTTGGCCAAAGCATTCAACGAGAATGCCGCCAAAGAAGGCATCGCGTATCGGGCAGAGGTGCGGATGGACGCCTCGCAGGATGAGCTGATCGACGCATTGCAGAAAGGCTATCCGGTTACCACCTTGGTCATGTTTGGCCCCGTGCGCGGGCATTACGTCAATGTGGTTGGGTATGACATGAAAACCGACACGGTTCATTACCTGGACCCAGCCATGACGAGTAACGAGGTGAAACCCATGCCATGGCAGAATTTTGATACAGGCGTGGATTACGGTAGGGGCGATTGGGCATGGTCACAACCTGTCATCTGGTTAGGCTCGCGCAACCGCATCATGATAGTTTATCACCCTTAGCATCTCCCAGGTTCCACCACGACAGGATGACGAGGTCACCATGAAGCGAACGAATCATTGGATACTCTTTTCGGCGCTGTTATTGAGCATTTCTGTGCTGGTCGCTTGTATTTTTCTTCCGCCAGAACGTTTCGATACGCCCATACCCGATCGAGAAATTGTCTTTGTATCGGACGATTTCATAGGATTCATCCATCCCGATGGGAGCGGTCTTGTAAAGATAGAGGGAGCCCCATCAAGGTTGTGGTGGGGCGGGAAGGGCGCCAATTATCTGGTGTGGATTGGCCCAAGGGGGGAAGTCTTTTTTACCAAAGGCAACGATTATCTCAAGGTATGTTCACGATTTTGGGTATGGGAAATGGGTTCCGTGCCAGGCACAGATGATATCATTGCCGTTGTTCGCGGCGGTGAGGCCAGTCAGCGATTGGTCAGGATCAATTTCAAACGATGCCGATTGGTAGAGGATTACCTGGAGGAGACCAGATACCTCGAATTGGGAACGAACCCGGCCTACGAGAATTTCATTGTGTTCAGTCGTACGGAACGCAAAATGAATTTGCCTGTGAAGACGGAAATTGTGCTGCTGGACACGAACACCTCGGAGTTGCGGATTTTGAAGACCCTCGATATCACGAATAACGACCTCCAGTCGCCCTACCGCGCCCCCGCCTTTTCTCCCGATGGCAAGTGGATTGCCTACACCGATGTGAACAGCATCCGATTGATGCGCCCTGATGGGACGGAGGATCAGGAACTGGTGAATGTGAGAGGATGGTACGAGCGTGGCGCTTTTTCATGGCCGCCGGCTGCCTCTTTTTCTCCCGATGGGCAGTGGATAGTTTTCCATCGCTGTCCGAAGGGAAATTGTTCTCCTGGTTGGTGGGATATCGGCCCAGGACGAATTTATAAGGTCAATGTCGTGACACAGGAGGAGACTATGTTGTTCGATAACGGCGGGAATCCCGTATGGCGTCTGCGGGGTTCGGAAGACTGATTCGTGGCCCGCGTCCGCCCGGCATGAGAGCCAGTAGGCTCGTGCGAAGGGGCGAGGGGGAATGAGCAAGCCCGTGAATCCCAAATTTGTCCCCCAGCGCATGAGCGGAGTATCATTGAGATGACACGCCACCCTCCTCTACCGCCTCCAACTTCTGAGATTCTGACCTCTGACCTTCTGCCCTCATGTCCATCGACCTCTCTCCCGACGCCTTCTTCGATCTGCGCGACATCGCTTTTCGCGATCTCTTCACCGATATCACCCACGTTTGGGAAGCCTTGATCCGGCTGGAGGCTTTTCTCGATGCGTGGGTCGACGGCCGCGGGCATCAAATTCTGGGCGACGTTCGGCCCGGAGCCTTCATCGAACCGGACGCAGACATTTACATCGGGCCGGGCGCGGTTGTCGATCCGGGCGCGTACATCGCCGGGCCCGCCTGGATCGGGCCGGGCGCGCAGGTGCGGCATGGCGCGTTCGTGCGGGGCAACGCGCTCATCGGCAAAGGCGCGGTCGTGGGCCACGCCACCGAGGTAAAGCACAGCATCCTCCTGCCCGGAGCCCACGCGCCACACTTCAACTACGTGGGCGACAGCATCCTGGGCCGGGGCGTGAACCTGGGCGCGGGCACGAAACTCTCCAACCTCACCGTAGTCAGCGTCAAAGACCCGGTCACTGGCCAACGCCCCACCATCAAACTCAACCTGGACGACGAGGTCTACGACACGGGCCTGGCCAAGCTGGGCGCGATCCTGGGCGACGGCGTGCAGACCGGGTGCAACAGCGTGCTCAATCCCGGCGTGCTCATCGGGCCCCGCGCCCTGGTCTACGCCAACGCCTCCCTGCCCAAAGGCTACTACCCCCCCGACACCATCATCAAGCTGCGCCAGACTTTCGAATACGCTCAGCGGAGATAATCTCATGGCGACCCAAAAACAACCGACCTTAGCGCAATGGCGGGCCATCTACGACGCCGCCATCCGTCTCAAGAAACTGGCTCCCTGGGAGTTCATGCAGGAAACCGACATCTTCGGCGTGCAAGACCCCAAGACAGGCCGCGTGGGCTTCGTCAGCGTCATGGGCGCCCGCGGCGAACATTTCGGGATCGCCGCCTATATCGACCCCCTCGCCCTCTACCAATTCTGGACTTTTGCCGAGTACGGGGAGGAGATGGACCCCGTCAGATTATTCGAGATCGAGCAGCTCACCCTCTCTTACGAGGATCGAGACATGCTCGACAAGAAAGATCGGGCTGTGATCAAGAAGTTGGGACTGCGATTTCGGGGGCGCAACGCCTGGCCCGTGTTCCGCAAAATCACGCCGGGCTATCTGCCCTGGTTCATCGACGCCGAAGACGCCCCCTTCCTACGCCACATTCTGGAACAAACCCTCGACGTCACCCAACGGTTGCGCAAACAGCCCCACCTGCTCGACATCGAGGATGAGGACAGCATCGAATATCTGATTCGTGTGCCGCGCGAGACGGAAACGGGCCTGGTCTGGGAGGACGAATGGCGGGAGGTTCCCCTTCCGGAAACCAGCCTCGAATGGAAGTTGGATGAGGAGCTTCTGGCCCGGGTGAAAAAACTGCCCCAAATCTCCAACATGGTCGAAATGGAGCTGTTCCCCCTGCTCTTTCCCGTGGCCACCGACGAGGGCCGCCCCTTCATCCCCTACGTGATGCTGGTCGTGGACAGGAAATCAGGCATGATCCTGGATGCAGGGCTCAACCAGCCCATGCCCGATTACTGGGGACTCCTGGAAAACCTGCCCAACCTGATCCTGACCGAATTCATCAGGCTCGGAGGCATCCCTCAGCGCATTTATGTGCGCACCGACACCCTGGCCGACCACCTCGAATTCCTCAAGCAATTCCTTCCTTTCGAGGTCATCTTCAGCTCGAACATCCGGCATCTTGAATCCGCCAAGGAAGGATTGCAAGAATTTCTGGGATGATCGAAAACGCGCCTCCCATCCAGCTGGAACCTCTGACCGCGGATCAACTGGCCGATCTCCAGGCCATGTACGAGGCCAGCGAAGGCTATTTCCGCGCGTTCACCGGCGAACCCGTCTCGCCCCTGCAAGCGGCCAACGACTATCAGCAACTGCTGGACAGCGATGATCGGGCCATTATGGCCATTTGGTGGCGGGAAGGCGATGAGCCCGCCTTGATTGGCTCCCTCGATTTCCGCTTTCATCACCCCATCGAAGGCGTGTTGTGGCTGGGCGCGCTTATTCTGCGGGATGACTTGCCCGCAGACAGGGAAGTCATTGGGGGATGGGCTATACGCATTCTGGAGGAATGGCTGCGTATCGCCACCGATGTCACCGAAATCCGCACCGCCGTCCCCTTCACCGCCGTGGATGATGTGCGCTTCTGGCAGAACGCGGGCTACGAACTCACGCCCGAACTCCTGCGCCTGCCCATCCACGACAAATACATCCGGTTCGGCGTCTACCGAAGGATGATCCCGCGATGAAATTTGGACTGAACTACTCCAAAGCCGCCATCAAACTCTACGACCAGGGCGTCATCGCCCCCGACGTGTTCAAATGCCCGGCCTGGCCCGACCTCATCGCCCGGGCCAAAGACCGCTACCCCCTCTACATTCACTTTCCCCTGGGCGTGGGCGCGGGCATCGGCAGCGCCATCGACGGGGAGACGAAGCAGCCCGCGGATTGGGCCAAATTCGAGAAACTGCTGGCCGACACGGGCACGCCCTACCTCAACCTGCACCTGCACGCCCCTCGCGCCCGCTTCGGCCTGGACGCGGGGAAAGCCGACAAGTTCGACCTGGAGCAGACGCTGGAAAACCTGATCCGGGACGTGGAGGGCGTGATCCAGCGGTTCGGCAAAGAGTTGGTCATCGTGGAAAACGGCTTCAACCTCGGGCCCGACCCGCTCTACCCCGCCTATCTCGCCGAAACCGCCCGCCAGGTCGTCGAAGCCACCGGCTGCGGCTTCCTGTTCGACATCTCCCACGCCCGCATCGCGGCCATGCGGCTGGGCCAGGACTATCGCGACTACATCGCCCGCCTACCCCTCCACGCCATCCGCGAGATCCACATCACCGGCATGCAGAAAGTGAATGCCTACTGGCTGGATCGGGCCGTGGCCAGCGGCTTGAGCATGGAGGTCATCGAGAGCTACATTGGCCCGGGTGGCGCCTGGCTGCCCAACGGCATGGCCGACCATCTGCCCCTCACCGATGAAGACTGGGAGATCATGGCCTGGGCGGCGGAGCAATTGCGCTCGGGCGCTTGGGCCACGCCCTGGGTCATCTCTCTGGAATGCGGCGGCCTGGGACCCTTCTGGCAAGCCACCTTCACCGAGGAGGAGATGCGCGAACAGGTCCCCCGGCTGCAACGCATCTTCAAGGAGAAACCGTGAGATGAAAAAGTCGCTTCTGCTGCTCATCCTGGTCGTCATCCTCATTGCGGGCGCCATGGGGCTGACAGCGAGCCTGCCCGCTTTCGCCCAGGACGGGGGCGGGAATCCGACTTTCTTCCCCATCGCCATGAACGCAGCCTGGGGCAAGGGGCCGTCCGACGCCCGGATTTTTGCCTTTGCGCCCGATGGCTATGCGCTACGCGATGTCGACGAGGCCTTCGCCATCCAAAACGTAGGAGAGACGGCCTTGCTGTTAGGGGGATGGCAGGTGACCGACGGCGAGGGCGTCGTCATCCTGCCCGACATCACCGTGCCGCGGCATCGATTCATCTGGTGCGCCCGTCATGCGGACGCGTTCGAGGCGACCTGGGGCATGAAGCCCGGATGCGAATATGGCGGAGACGCCGACCCCGACGTGCCCGACGCCACGGGAACGATCCTCAACCTCAACAACGAAGGTGACGAGCTTCAGTTAATCAGCCCCTCGGGTCAAGTGGTTGATGCCGTGGTCTTTGGGGATGAGGGTGACGTGAGCATCGACGGCTGGTCGGGCGAGGCCCTGCAACCCTACACGCCCAGCAACGCCTTCGCCCGCGAGGGCCAGGTCTTCTACCGGCTTTTCGACAAGGAAACCTGGCTTCCCGTCAGCGACACGGACGCCCGCAGCGATTGGGCCCAGGGCAACGACGATCCCATCCACGGCCGTCGCACCGCCTATCCTGGCTGGGATCTCATCGCCTTCAGTCGGCCCATCCATATCACCTATTCCCAGCCTCGCTCCGCTCAATTGCTGGTCACGCCCGACAACGCCCTCACGCCCATCATCGAGGCCATCGACTCGGCCGAACTCTACATTTATGTCGAGACCTACGAACTCACCCACCCCATGATCGTGGATGCGCTGGCTCGCAAAGCCCGCGCGGGCCGGGAAGTGCGCGTGCTCCTGGAAGGCAGTCCCGCCGGCGGACTCACCGACGACAGCCGCTGGGCCGCGCAACAGCTCGTCGAAGCGGGCGCGCGGGTCGACTTCATGGTCAACGACGTGGACAACGCCCACGACCGCTATCCCTTCATCCACGCCAAATTCATCGTCATCGACGGCCATATCCTCATCCTCAGCACGGAGAATTTCAAGCTCTCCAGCATGCCCGCGGATACGGATGACGGCGAAACCCTGGGCCGCCGCGGTTACGCCGTCATCATCGACGACTGGACCCTGCCCGACCGGGCCATGGCCATCCTCGCGGCCGACGACAACCGTGACCATGCCGACATCTTCCCCTGGCAGGCGGACCATCCCCAATATGGCCTCCCCCACGACCCCAACTACCAGCCGCCCCAGCCGCAAGACCTGATGGGCTATCGCGTGCGCTATTCTCAACCCTTCCCCATCGACGACGTGAGCGAGGCCATCGAATTCACCGCGCCCGAAACCAGCCTCATCCCCTTGCTCTCCCTCATCGAGCAGGCGGGACCGGGCGACGTCATCCTCACCCAGCAACTCTTCGAGCATCCCTACTGGGGCCCGACCGACAGCAACCCCGCGGATGATCCCAACGTGCGGTTGGAGGCCCTGATCGAAGCCGCACGCCGCGGGGCCTCCGTCCGCATCCTCCTGGACAGCTTTTTCGACGACCCTCACAGCACCCGCAGCAACCTGAATACGGTCAACTATGTCAACGACATCGCCGCCAACGAGGGTGTCGACATCCAGGCCCGACTGGGCAATCCCGCGGGCGCGGGCCTGCACGCCAAACTCCATCTTCTCGCCATCGGAGACAAACGCTGGGTCGTGCTGGCGTCGATGAATGGGGGCGAGGCGAGCAATAAACTGAATCGTGAAATCAGCTTGGCGCTGGAAACCGGTCAAGGGTATAATGCCCTTGCACGCGTCTTTTTAGACGACTGGAACAGTCCCACCCTCCAGCAAGCCCCTTCCACCCCATGACCCAACCGTCTGTCCCCAAAACCACCTTCTCCCTGCGCCCAGGGCACGCCATCCTGCATGAGATCAAACGCATCCTGCTGGAGCAAGTGGACTATGCCCTCTACCAGCTCACCACGCCCGGCCTGGATGAAGACGTCGCCGTGCACGAAGCCCGCAAGGCGTTCAAGCGCATCCGCGCCATGCTGCGCCTGGTGCGGGACGAGATCGACCATGAAGATTTCAGCGATCTCAACGCCCTGTTCCGGGATGCGGGCCGCCGATTGAGCGGCGTTCGCACCAGCGCCGTGCTGGACGAGACGTTGGAGAAACTTCACGAACGCTATCCCGACCAGCTTTCAGATGAGGATGTGGCCGCGGTGCTGGCCCGCCTGCGCGCCCATCACGAAGCCATGCGCGAGGAGGTGGTCCTGGGCCAGGCGCTGTTCGACCAGGTGGCCGCAGAACTACGCCGGGGCCGGAAGCGGATGGAGAAGCTGCACCTGTCCGGGAACCATTTCCCCGCATCGGGCCTGCGCAGGGTGTACGCCCGCGGCCGCCGCGGCCTGAAGGCCAGCCGCCACGCCCCCACCGTCGCCCATTTCCACGAATGGCGCAAGCGGGTGAAGTACCTGCGCTATCAGGTGCGCATCCTTTCCCCGGCCTGGCCCGAAGTCCTCGCCTGCCTCACCCAAGAGCTGGTCACGCTTTCGGAATTGCTGGGCGTCGATCACGACCTGGCCGAACTGCACCACACCCTGGTCGAACACCCCGACCTGGGGCTGCAGAGCAGCGAGCAAGGTAAATTGCTGGGGCTTATCGAAGATTATCGGGAGGAGCTGGAGGCCCGGAGCTTCCACATTGGCGCCCGGGTGTATGTGGAGAAGCCGGGTGATTTCGTGGACCGCATGGCCGCATACTGGCGCATTTGGACGGGCGAACACGCCCAATGACCACCCGACTGCGCGACCGATCGACCGCGCGACAGCGCGACCTCACTCCGCCTGGGCAAAGCTCATAACCGATCCATCGGGCAGGAAAAGCTGCATGGTGTGCGCGCCCGGCGCGATCGCGAAGCGATCCACCTGGCTCAGGGCCGTGAGAAAGGCGTCCGCCTGAGAATCCTCGCTGCATATCTGCATGGTCGTCGGGTTCAGCGTCAGACTCAGCGCGCCCGTCATGCCTCCATCCGCGGCATAGGTCCCATCCGCCCGTTTGCAATCCGCCCGCACCTGCACGTCCCCCTCGCCGAAGGCGATCTCGTAAGCGGGCGGGTCCAGCACGGGCGTGGGCGCGTCCGAACCCAGCGCACGCTGGCCCACCCACAGCCAGCTTCCCTGCATCAGGCCCGTTTCGGGCATCCCCTCGATCGCCAGCGACGCGATCAGCGCGTCAAACGCCGCCAGATCAGGCTCCCAGGCGTCGGATGGAAGCGCATCCAGCGTTCGGGCCTTGTCCGCCAGGTAGCCCAACCCATCTTGATTGAACGCGTCCTGGTCCGCCTGGGAGACCTCCTCGATGGCGTCCGGAAGCGCATCCGTGCGCACGGGGAAGAAGAAAGCCACGAGATAACGCCCGTCATTGGTCAAGCCCTGGTAAATGTAGCGCAGCCACTCATTGGTCAGGGGAGTTGCATCTTGAGCGAAGCGCCCCACGAAGCGAAATCCGGTCTTGCTGGCGCTGGTCGCTTCGGAGCTGGCGGGGCGCAGTTGCGTGGCGAAATCATTCACGCCGAAGGTCTCCTCCGCAGGCAGCACGGGCAGCCCGCGCGTGGGCGGAGGCTCGGGCGGTTGGAAGCTCATGTCCGCGATCCTGCGGATGACATCGGAGACGAAACGACTGTCATGCGCTTCCCAAAGCTGGCGGTAGGCGTCCACGGGAATAATGTAGATGACCGGAGCGCCCGGCTCGCGGGCCCGCGGGTCGGTCACGCCGTCGAACAGGATTTGAATGTGGGCGGGCAGGCCCGAGGGGCCCGGCGCGTGCATGTTGTCGAAAGGCGTCGCCGGAACGAACACCGCCTGCCAGGACGCCGCCAACTCCCCGTCATCCAGCGAGATCGACGCGGGATCGATGCCGATGTCCTCCGGCTCAGGGGGAGGCGTGCGCGTGGGTGGGACTTCCGTCGCCGGTTGGGCGGGCGTCTGCGCCGGGGTGGGCGTGACCGCGGGTTCAGCCGGCGCTTGCAGGGTGATAGTGCGAGGAACCGGTGCGACGATGGGCGTGGGCGTAGGTTGGGCGCAAGCCGCGACCCAACCCGACAGCAAGAGAAGCGTCAACAGCAACAAAATGCGTTTTGGCATGATGAAATCCGGGAGAGGTTATGAGCAACCTGAGGAGGCATCTTCTTCAGAGGAGACCAGGGTCACATTGCGAATGCGGAAGAGATCGACGAAACGCATCTTCAACGCCCGCAGCCCGATCAGGGTCAATCCCATCCACACGACAAGCTGGATGAAGTAAAGCATCAGGGAATAGGGCAGCAGGTCATCAACCTCGCCGAATCGAAGGATGAGACCGGGCCCGATCTGCGAGATCTGATAGATGCCGAACATGGCCGGGGCGGAAGGGGGCGTCAGTGCCAGAGCGCCCATGGCGATGGTCGCTCTGGCCTGCAAATCCAGACCCAGCGGCATGGCCAGGATGACCAGGAAGTGAAAGAAGAAAAAGAACGTCCACATGACGATGGTCATGCCCAGGGAAAAAAGCAGCTCCTTCATGCCCACATTGGTGCAGAGGGCGTCCTCCATCATAGCCGTGATTTTCTCCGCCCAGGAAGGCTTCAACCGGACGGCGGTCAACAGCCTGTGCACCGCGGCTGTGACCGCCGTAGCGTATTTGATGGCGAGCAGATAAGCGATAAGCACCGCCACGGAGATGGCTACGCTGCGGATCATGGATGCGGCGGAGAGTTCCGACTGCGCGCCCAGCGAGATGGCGAGCACGATGGTCGTGATGCGCATGATCTGGGCGATCATCCGCTCCATCACCATGCCCGTGGTGGCCTGAGGAAGCGAAACGTCGGTGGACGCGCTGGTAATCACAACCCGGCTGATATAGTTGGGAATGGGCGTGAGCATGGGCACGAGATAGCTGACGTGGGTCACGTGCAAAAGGCGTTTGAAGGCCGTGCGGCGGCTGAGTAGATACCACCAGCGAAAATCGATGATGGCAATGCCCAGGAGCAGCGAGACGATCCCGGCCAGCGCCAGGGCCGGATTCGTATGCCGCATTACCTGGATCATCTCCTGGACATCGACGAAAAGCGCGGTCAGCACGATGAGGGCCAGGATGAGCGCGATGGAAACCCACCAGCTGTGATCGATTGGCTTTTGGGGGGCTTCGGCGGTCCCAACAGGGGATTGTTCGGTCATGCGAATGCCGTCCAGGTGTGATATGATTGCTCGATGAGTTGACATGCGACGCATTTGTCATGCGATATGCGAAAGCAGGGATCGCAAAAGCATTTGCAAATGCATCGCACCGGAAAAACATGTTTTTACTGCGAATACGCCAATGAGTCAAATGGAAAACCCTATTGCGATCATCGTGCACGGCGGTGCGGGCAATATCCCGCCCGAGCGTTATGAGCTGGTCCAAACGGGCTGCCGCGAAGCCGCGGCCCGAGGTTGGGCCATTCTGGCCGCAGGAGGAAGTGCGCTGGACGCCGTGGAAGCGGCGGTGCAGGCCATGGAAGACAACCCCGCCTTCAACGCAGGACGGGGTTCGGTGCTGAACGCCGCGGGCGAGGTGGAGATGGACGCCGGGATCATGGATGGCGCCACGGGCCAGGCCGGCGCGGTCACGCTCATCCGTCATTTCCAACACCCCATCTCTCTGGCCCGAGCGGTGATGACATCCACCCATCATCTCATCCTGGGCGGCGAGGGGGCGGAGGCGTTCGCCCAGAAGATGGGCTTCGAGCCTGTGCCCAACGACTTCTTCATCACCGAACGCCGACTGGCGCAATATCGCCGGCGCATTCAGGCGGCCTCGGCCGACACCGTGGGGGCGGTGGCGCTGGATGCAGCCGGGCATGTGGCCTCAGCCAACAGCACGGGCGGGGTCAGCTTCAAGCTGCCTGGGCGCATTGGCGATTCGCCCATTCCCGGCGCTGGATTCTACGCGGACGACCGTTTCGGCGCGGTGGCCACCACGGGCCAGGGCGAGCACATCATCCGGGCGGGACTCTCCTTCCTGGTGATGCGGTTGCTGGCCGAGGGCCAGCCCGCGCCCGAGGCCGCGGCCCGCGCATCCGACCTTTTCCGGATCCGCGTGTCTGAAGGCGAAGCCGGTTGGATTGTGGTCGACGCTGAGGGCAATGTGGGCGTGGGCCACACCAGCCAAAACATTTCGTTCGCCTGGCGCACGTCGGACGAGGATGATTTCGTGACGGGGATTGCGTGAGATGGACTTCCCAAGCGGGCGACACGAGCGATAGCTCGCCGATACGAATGAAAACGCCTTGCGGTCAGGGCGGCGCGGAGAGCCGAGTTCGTCAAACGTCATGCGTCATGACCTGACGTTTGACGCCTGACGCTGAGTGACTGACAAAACATTGTACATGCGTTTGCCGTGTCCTTTTGCCCCCTCCCCAGCCCTCCCCCGAAACTCGCTCCGCTCGTTTTCAGGGGAGGGAGCGCATGGTCTCTTGGGAAAAGTTTTGCAGAACCGGAGGTTGGAGGGGGGCCATGCGACCGAAGGAAAAGACCACAGACTTTTGTCAGTCAACCAGCGACTGACGTTTGACGCCCGTTGCAGACCCGCCCAACGCGGGCTCCGAGTCGCTTTTGCAAGCCAACGCAACGTTGTTCACGAAATATATTGACTCAGCTCCTCCTCGATGCTGGTGGGAGTGGACGGTTGGATGGAGCGAACGGCATCGCGGATGATCTGGACTGTTTTCTCCACATAGAGCGTGCCATCGGGAAGCGTGGACTTGGGATCGAAGTAATCGCCCTTGCCCGTGTGAAACATGGGGCCGGGCGTGATCGTCGTCATTTTTCCCGCGCGTTTGAAGGCATTCCACGCGGATTTCCTGGCGATGCGCCAGCGACCGGGAAACAGGATATCGCCGATGCTGGGAAATTTATCCTTGCTACCCTGGAGATGCCAGAGGTGTTCGACAAAGGCGATGCTGGGGTCATCGGTGAGCACGCCGCCGATGGACACCACGTAAATCGGGGCGTCCAGTCCCAGATTCAGAAAAGGAGCCACGCCGACCGCGATCTGGCCCCCGCCGCTCCACCCCACGGTGATCACGGGGATATCCCCTTCCAGGGGATAATCATGCCGGAAGAGGCTTTTGGCGATCTCCCGGGCCACGCCCGCGTTGTTGATGGGCCCGTAACGCGGGTCGGCTGAGACCGCCACGTTGAAAAGGTTGCGGGCGAAGATGAAGGAAGCCAGGATGCCGCCGGTCACCGTTTTGCGCTTTTCATGGATCTTTCGCCACAACCATCCAAACAGACGCTCCCCGGTGAGGGGATTATTGGTGACAGAGAAGGGAAAGACATCGCTGATGATCACCGCTTCGGGCAGGGTTTCCTCCAACTTCTCCAAAAAGACCTGTTCTCGATAAGAGATGGCCTCAGCGGAGACGCCGCCGATAGCGGTGAGATACACCAGAAAATACTTCGGAGGAACTCCGGACTTTGCTTCGATCTCCTGCTCCTTTTCAACCTCTTCCAGCGCCTCCTGACTCAGTCTGCCAGGCTTAGGGGCCTGACTGGACCATCCCGCCCACCAGGTCAACGCCTCCAGCGGCGAAAGCAAGGCCATGACGAACAGCAACCCCAGCACGATGGCGGCCAGGGTCAGCCCCGTATAAATGACTGCGTCAAGCATTTTCGCCCTTCTCCTTTTGTGCAGCCTGCAACATCAAAATGCGCTGCGCCCGCACATATTCCATCACCAGATCGTTGGGGTCGCGATACTCCGCTTTGCCAGTGGTCACCTTCAGGAACCATCGCTTGACTGCATCCAATTGCAGGAAGGAGAGGCTGGAAACGAGCTCCAGCAGCATCCACCCCAACAGAGACGCGACCAACGCCTGGAGCAGGCCGAATTCGTAAGCGTGGGCGACATTGACAATGAGATTGACCACCACCCACACCCGCAATAACGCGAAAAAGTAATGTCCAAGATGGGGAAGCAGGATCAAAAAGCCCAGAATGAAGGGCGTGAAACTCTGGCTGACGATGATGAAGACGTCAACAAAAGGTTTGTGGACGCCAAACAGCAGAGCGGAGAGGAACTGGACGGAGAGCGTCCAGAAGAGGAAAGAGAGGAGGAAGAGGAATCCGAAGGCCAGAAGCGAGCGGATGAACTGGCTGCGACTGACCCGATTGGCGAACAGCACCACGCTATTGCCGATGAGTAAGGACAGGATGGACAGCGTGAGGATGAGCAGTGCGTGTTGCAATTCTGGCGATATGGGCATGGCGCGCGGCAGATGGACGGTAGAGAGCGTGGTAAGTGGAAGACAGAGGAAAATGGGAACGCAGATTGACGCCGATGCTACGCGACGCAGATTTGCGCAGATGATTTTCGCAGATTTTTGTAACTGCTAAGGTAGCCTGGTTCGGCATCGAAAATGCCTTGCCACGAAGGCTCGAAGAGACGAAGACAATGCAGGTTTGCAAGTCGCAAGTGGCAAGTCCTTCTGGCGGCGAGGTTTTTTACCTGCTTCTTGCCACCTGCCACCTGCCACTTTTACCCTTCGCGCCTTCGTGTCGTCGTCTCTTCATGGTTTTCGACCTTGCTACGTTAGTAAACTGAAAGCAAATTGAAACCAAGGCTTTTGGTTTGCATTGGATCATCAATGAAAGGCGATTCTGTGGCCGCGCCGCCGCCCGCAGGTGAACCTGCGGGCTAAGAACGACGCCCCATGAATGGGGCTACGGCGCAGGTCGCTCGCCGCAGGAAGCCGGGTTCACCCGGCGTCGTTTCGTAGCCCGGAGCTTCAGCTCCGGGTGGCCGAGGCCGAAAACGCCTGATTTCAAAATGCGTTTAGTTTAGTTACGAAAGTTTACTTTGGCGTGGGAGCGAGTTGCTGGAAGCCCATCACCCAGTTGTCGGATGTGATGAGTTTGAGGGCCTGTCCTGTTTCGTCCACGCTATATTGCACAACCTTGGGCAATAGGCTCAGGAAGTCCGCTTCCTGTTCCATGACGCCTTCCGGCTCGCCACAGACCTGTTTCGTGGCGACCGGAGGAGCTAACGTGAGTACGCCGCCCGAAGCCACGGTGTAAGTCCCGTTGTAGGTATTGCACCCGGCCGAACCGGTGTACGCGCCATCCTCCTTGAAGAGAATGGTGATCTGCGCGCCCGGCAGGGTGGGAATGGGCGCTGCACGGTTCTGATACCGCTGGACCAGGCCCCAGGTGCGCCCGATGAGATCGCCGCCGATGGGAGCTTCGGTGGGTGTGGGTTCGGGCGTGGGAGGCTCAGGCGTGGCCGTCGGGGGAACAGGCGTCTCTGTAGGCGGGACTGGCGTTTCGGTGGGAGGGATGGGTGTGGCCGTGGGAGGCGCCGGGGTCTTAGTAGGCGGGACCGACGTCTCGGTGGGCGCGGGCGTCGCCGTAGGCGGCGCTTGCTGGACGACCTCGATGATCAGATCGGCAAGGATGGTTCCGCCAGGGCCTTCGGCCTGCAGCGTGTATTTTATGCTGCCCAGTTGCTGGGGATAGTGGGTCCATGTGCCGAAGACAGGCGCATCTGCATCGAGAGGCGCGGCGTTGGCCAATAACACGACGCGCTGCACGTCACCCCGCACATCCCAGTGCAACACCACAGGCTGGCCCAGAGTCACTTTGTCGGGCGGGTCGGCGGTGAAGCTGACGATGTCGGGCGGGTTCACCGCAGAGACGGTGATGGTGAGGCTTGTAGTCTGGCGAGAGCCGTCGGGCAGGACGACGCCCAGGATGTAGGTCGTGGTCTGATTGGGGCAAACCTCTTTGCTACCCTGGGGATCCACTTTCTTGCCCTGCCAGTCCTCGCCTTCCTCGAACAGGTAGGTCTCACTGACGCCCTGCGTGCTCCAATAGAGGTTGGTGCAAGCGCCCTGCTGAATGTGGGTGTTGTCGGCGGTGAATTGCAGGATGGGGGCGGGGGTGGCCG
>JALXCB010000116.1 GCA_026991225.1 Anaerolineae bacterium
TTTTGGCGAACTGATTTTACCAGCCATTGGTGGTGCTATCCTATTTCTAATTCGCTTTACTTTGTTGCTTAGCTCGGCATGTCTGGCCCTCGAATTGTCAACATAACGTTATTCCCGATAATGTCTACTGTTTACTGATTACTCTCCCAGAGGACTTATTGCCATCATGCTGAAATCCATCGACTGCGGCGCACTGCGCAAGGACCACGTCGGCCAGACCGTCACCCTGGCGGGATGGGTGCACCGCCGCCGCGACCACGGCGGCCTCATCTTCTTTGACCTGCGCGATCGGTCGGGCCTGGTGCAGGTCGTCTTCAACGCCGATATCTCCGAGCCCGCCCACGCCCTGGCCGAAACCGTCCGGCCCGAGTACGTCATTCAGGTGAAAGGCGTCGTTGCGGCCCGGCCCGAAGGATTGGTGAATCCGAACCTGGCCACGGGCGAGATCGAGGTCGAAGTCCACGATCTCGCCATCCTCAACGCGGCCAAGACCCCGCCCTTCCCCATCAACGAGGACACGCCCGTGCGGGATGAAGTGCGCCTGAAGTATCGCTATCTCGACCTGCGGCGGGAGCGGATGCAGAAAAACATGATTCTGCGCCACAACGTCATCACCTTCATGCGCGGCTTCCTCAACCGCGCGGATTTCCTGGAAATCGAAACGCCCATCCTGCTGAAGAGCACGCCCGAAGGCGCTCGCGACTACGTCGTGCCCAGTCGCATCCATCCCGGCAAATTCTACGCTCTGCCCCAGTCACCCCAGCAGATGAAGCAATTGCTCATGGTGGCGGGCTACGAGCGCTACTACCAGATCGCCCGCTGCTTCCGGGATGAGGACCTGCGCGCGGACCGACAGCCCGAGTTCACCCAGCTCGATCTGGAAATGTCTTTCGTGGAAAGCGAGGACGTGATGGCGCTGATCGAAGCCCTGCTCATCGAGATGGTGGACGCCCTCAGCGACATGCGCATTCAAGAGCGCCCCTTCCCGGTGCTGACTTACGCCGAGGCCATGGAGCGCTTTGGCACGGACCGGCCCGATCTGCGCTACGGCATGGAGTTGGCAGACCTGACCGAGGCGGTGCGGCGCAGCCGTTTCGGCGTCTTCGCCAACACCGCGGCCGCGGGCGGGCAGATCAAGGCCATCTGCGTCCCCGGCGCGGCCTCCTTCTCCCGCAAGCGCATCGACGAACTCACCGAGGGCGTGAAGGAGCGGGGAGCCAAGGGCCTGGTCTGGCTCAAGGCCGAACGGGACGGCCTGCGCTCCTCCATCGCCAAATTCCTGACCGAAGAGGAGAAGGACGCCATCATCGAGCTGACGGGCGCGAATGAGGGCGACCTCATCCTGGCCGTCGCCGACTCCCCACAGGTCGTCGCCGAGAGCCTGGGCTGGCTGCGCACGCATCTGGCCGCGGAACTGAACCTGGCCGATCCCGACACGCTGGCCTTCTGCTGGGTGATCGACTTCCCCCTGCTGGAATGGGATGAGGAGGAGGCGCGCTGGGTGGCCGTGCACCATCCTTTCACCAGCGCCAAGCCCGAGCACTGGCCTCTGCTAAAGACCGACCCTGGCAAAGCCCTGGCCAACGCTTACGATGTGGTCTGCAACGGCATGGAGATCGGCGGCGGCAGCATCCGTATCCACGACGCCGAGCATCAGAGCATGGTCTTCGAAGCCCTGGGCATCTCCCATGAGGAAGCGCAGGAGCAGTTCGGGCATCTGCTGGAGGCCTTCAGCTATGGCGCGCCCCCCCACGGCGGTATCGCCCTGGGCCTGGACCGCATCGTCGCCATTCTCGCCCGCGAGGACAGCATTCGCGAGGTCATCGCCTTCCCCAAGACGGCCTCCGCCACCGACCTCATGCTCAACAGCCCCAGCCCCATCTCCCCCCGGCAACTGGCCGAACTCCACCTGAAGATCGTGGAATAACGCCCCTCTTTAGAACTTGTTATGAACCGTAACTGCTAACGCATCGTAATTGCTAAGGTAGTTGGCCCCAATCGCCCCTCTTTTGCCACGAAGACACGAAGGAAACGAAGGCACGAAGTCATTCAAAAAAGATTTTATCCGTGTTTCCTCGTATCCGTGTCGAGTGAAGAGGACTACGTTAGCAGTTACAACGCATCCCGGTTAACAAACCACAAAAGGCACAAAGGCACAAAGACACGAAGAACACGAAGAAAAATGTATAAATTTTGTATTCGTCAACAGTAGCTCGAACATTAACAATCTATATGAGCCAGACCCGATCGGCAAACTCGTTGGGTGGCAGACCAGGAATAGACAGATCTTGATGTGGCCGGTTGTTGTAGTCAGGGCGGAATACCGAGAGAAGTTGGCACAGTTCTTGGTCATCCTGCCAGGAATGAGGGGCTAGCCATTCTTTCGGCCGTCTCGGAGTGGGGGAGGAAGCAAAGGAGGGGACTCGCGCCTAAAGAGCCCGAGTTCACTCGACCGGTGTTGCGGCGAAAGAGGAAATGCGCATCTTCCGCGAGGCCCGGGTGCATCTTCTCAAGGCGGTCTTCGATGAAGCGCTCTGGAAAAAGATCGTCGGTGATGAGTCCTTGTGGCGACGGGTGGTCACGCTGCTCAATCGCGACGGTCGTTTCGAGGATTTTAGCAAGGTCTACAAGGGCGAGAAACTGGCTCACCCCTACAAGGGCCTGTTCAACATTTTTGTGGATAACGTAGCCGCCGGGATTCACATTATGACGGGCGAGCACTTCTATGGTTTACCGTAACTGCTCACGTAGCGAGACAAAAACCACGAAGACACGATGACACGAAGGGGAAAAGTGGCAGGCGGCAGGTAGCAAGTCGCAGGTGAAAATTCGCTGCCAGAAGGACTTGCGACTTGCAAACTTGCATTGTCTTCGTTCCTTCGAGCCTTCGTGGCAAGACGTTCTGCTGAACGCCTGTATAGCTACAAAGATTAATCCTAACCCCAATCCCAATTCTCCCCCTCCCTCCCCACGCCGAATTGGAAAGGATACATGCCATGCTTTTTCCTGCACAACGTCGTTTTATTCATCGAAATCCTGCGGGTGGACGCCCCTGCACGGGGCTTCTCGCGCGGGGTCAAATCCCAATCCTAATCCTAATCCTAATCCTGTTCTTTCTCCCTCTCGCCGGGTGCGGTGGACAATCGAAAAATGGCCCGTTGCTTATTTCTGCAGCCGCCAATTTGCAGCCCGTTTTGACCGCCCTGACGCCCGCTCTGCAAGAGGCCGTGGGGATGGACGTTGTTTTCAATTATGGCTCCAGCGGCAGGCTTGCCCAGCAGATCGAACAAGGCGCGCCTGTGGACCTTTTCCTCTCCGCCAATGAGGACTATGTCGAGGAACTGCTCCCTGCCGGGTTACTGGATGCGAATTCAATCACACCTTTCGCTAGCGGTTGCCTGGTGATATGGACCCGAGATGATCATCTTCTCCTGGAGTCCTTTCAGGACTTGACGCGACCTGAAATCCAACGTATTGCCATGCCCAACCCCGACCACGCCCCCTACGGCGCGGCCGCGCGGCAGGCTTTGCAGGCCACGGGCCTGTGGGAAGCGGTGCAGCCGAAACTCGTGTTCGGGGAAAACGTCACTCAAAGCTACCAATTCGCTCAGGCTGGGGACGTGGAGGCGGCTTTCGTATCCGCATCCCAGGTGATTTCTGAAAAAGGACACTGGATCGCCGCGCCCCCTGGCCTTTATCCGCCCCTGGAACAGACCGCTGCGGTGGCGGCCCGCTCTTTGCGCCCCAACGCGGCCCAAACCGTCGTTCAGTTTCTGCTCAGTCCCGCCGCCCAAGGTCTTCTTCGCCAATTCGGCTATCTTCCCATCCACGAGGCAAGCTCATGAACTGGGACGCGCTGCGCCTGACGCTGCAAATCACGTTTATCGCCACCGTCATCATCGCCATTCTGGGTCTGGCCCTGGCGCTGCTGCTGGCTCGCAAAGATTTCCCCGCCAAAACCCTGCTGGATTTGCTCATCGCCCTGCCGTTGATCCTGCCGCCCAGCGTATTGGGCTACTACTTGCTGGTTTTTTGGGGGCGTAACGGCCCGATTGTGCGATTTCTTCACATCGAGCTGTTATTCACCTGGCCTGCGGCCGTCATCGCCGCAGTGGCGGTGGGCCTGCCCCTCATGGTCATGGCCGCTCGCAGCGCTATCGCTGACATCGACCCGGAGATCGAGAATGCGGCCCGGCTCAGCGGCGCTTCCGAATGGCAGTTGCTGTGGCACATCACCCTGCCCATGGCCCGACGGGGCATCCTGGCCGGGCTGGTGCTGGCGTCAGCTCGGGCGCTGGGCGAATTCGGGGCCACGCTGATGGTCGCCGGCGACATCCCCGGCCGCACGCAGACCATGTCTATGGCTATCTACGACGCGGTGCAAAACCGGCAGTATGGCCAGGCCAATCTCATGGTGCTGGTGATGACCTCGGTGGCCTTTGTTGGTCTGTGGCTGGCTATGCGCTGGGGCTATGGCCAGCGTCAGGCCCGCACCCGCTGCAAACCTCGTCCCCGATTCAGCGCCAAAAACCTCATCGCCCTGATACGGCCCAAAAAATCCCTTGCCAACCATCCCGCGCTTGCCGGTCGGAAGACATAGCATGTGGATGGCGGTGGTTGCCAGCGTTGTGCAAACCGCGGTGTTCATCCGGCAATCGGGCTCCGACGACCTGGACGCTACCATCGCCCGCTTCCTTGGCGATATGGAATGAGCCCGCAAGGGGGCGTCGGAGGAGGTCACGATCGTGGTCATTTTGGAAGCCACCGCCATGAGCTGGTTTCCCGTAGGCCAATTTTTTCATCGCCAGGGGGCCGAGGTGTATCGGGTTCATGGCCG
>JALXCB010000117.1 GCA_026991225.1 Anaerolineae bacterium
GCCCACGGCCACCCCCACGCCCACCCTCACTCCTACGCCCACGCCGTCTCCCACCGCGGTTCCGCCCGGTTTCATCGCCCTCAACGAATTCCTGCCCGCGCCCAAAGCCATCGACTTCAACGGCGACGGCGAGGCCAACCTGCTGGACGAATACATCGAACTCTACAATCCCAACGACTTTCCTGTGGCCCTGGCGGGGTGGACGCTGGATGATCGGGCGGATGGAGGCAGCCGTCCCTGGCGACTGCCCGAGGATGCGGTCATCGCCGCCCGCGGCTTTCTCCTTTTCTTTCGGGCCGAAATCCACATTGCCCTGAACAACGACGCGGACAGCGTGCGCCTCCTCGCGCCCGATGGTCGGGAAGTGGACGCGTTCGCCTACAACCAGACCGCGGCGGATACGCCCTGGGCCCGGGTGGAGGATGGCGTCGGGGGCTGGACCATGCTCTATCCACCCAGCCCAGGCGGTCCGAATATCGCGCCCACGCCGACGCCCACGCCTCTGCCTCCTCCCGCCTCCGACCAGATCGCACTGAACGAGATTCTGCCTGCGCCCAAGCACAAGGATTGGGATGGCGACGGCGCGGCCAGCTACCTGGATGAGTGGATCGAGCTGGCTTATTGGGGCGATCGACCGGTCGAAATCAGCGGCTGGCGGTTGTGGCGCGGCCCTCTGGGCGACGACGGCCTGCCCACGGGCTACTACTTCCAGTTTCCGCCCCACACCATCATCCAACCCCACAGCTTCCCCCTCATCTTCCGCCGTCAAAGCAAACTGAGGCTGCCTGCGTCCCATGGCGTCCTCCACCTCGTGCGCCCGGATGGCGATGGCTGGCAGGTGGTGGACGCGTTCGCCTGGAATAGCTTTCCCGACTACGATCGCTCCTTCAGCCGCTATCCCGACGGCACGGGCCCGTGGCTGCGCATCTTCGTCACCCCCGGCCAGCCCAACCGCCCCTTCCCCACGCCACCTCCCGCGCCGCCGCCATCATCTCCTCCAGCCGATATCGCCGACCAGGCGCCGCAACCCATCCAGGCCGCCTACCAGCTTCCGACGGAATCCCGGCTCACGGTGGAAGGCGTCGTCACCGTGCCGCCCGGCGTCTTCCATCCCCGCGTCATCGTCATCCAAGACGCCGACGCCGGCCTGATGGTCTATTTGCGCCAGGGGCAGTATCCCGATCTGGTTGAGGGCGACCGTGTGCGAGCGTCGGGTTATCTCAAGGACTTTCATGGGCAGCGCGAGCTCGTTCTGCCCAGCCCGAAAGGGCTCACACGGCTGGGGCCGGGAACGCCGGTGGCGCCCCAGTTCCTGCGCACGGGCCTGGTGGCCGACGGCAGCATGGCCCAATTGTTGCGCGTGGCGGGCAGGATCACGAAAATCGACAACGAGGGCCTCTGGCTGGACGACGGCAGCGGGCCCGTACGCGTCGAACCGCCCTTCCGGGCCTCCTGGCGACTTCCGGCCCTCACGCCTGGCATGACCCTCTCCGCCATCGGCGTGCTCACCCGCTACGACGACCGCCTGTTCATCCAACTGCGTCGCCCGGCCGATCTCAGCCCGCCGCCGGGCGTGCTGCCGGTGACGGGCGCAGCGAAAGCGCCCATCCCGCCCGACGCGGCCCATCTCCCGCACTACATTTTCGAGATGCAGTGCGCCATCTTCCAGGCAGCGAGCCAATGACCATCCCTCCATCTCGCGTCATCGCCCTCATTCCCCTCAAAACCCACCCCCGACGGCCTGACATCAACCTTCGGGAATTCGAACGTCGCCTGGAGGAGACGGCGGACGCGGGCGCGGACCTGGTCATCTTTCCTGAATGCACGCTGATGGGCTATCTCTACGAGCCCGCGGACCTGGAACGCTTCGCCGAACCTGTTCCCGGCCCGACCGTGGACAGGCTGGCTCGATTGGCCCGAAAACACCATGTGGCCGTGTGTTTCGGCTTGTTGGAGCGGACTCCAGCGGGCGTCTACAACACGGCCATCCTGCTGGACCGCCGCGGCGAGATCGCATTGAAGCACCGCAAAATCAACGAACAACCGCCTTTCCTGCGCGGACAAGACGTTCGCGGCGTGGATACCGAGTTCGGGCGGGTGAGCATCCTCATCTGCGGCGATCTCTTTGCCGACGACGCCCGGGCCCAACTGGACGCCTCCCTCGACCTGGTTCTGGTTCCCATGGCCCGAGCCTTTGCCGGGCGCTCGCCTGACCCCGACCGCTGGGAGCGGGAGGAGCGGCAGGCGTATCTGAATGCGGCTGCGGGCCTGGCCGCGACCACGGCCATCGTCAATGCGTTGGAGGTGGGCGTGGACGAGCCTTCCTTTGGCGGGGCCATGCTGGTGGGGCCGCAGGGCCAACTTTTGGCCGAATCGCCCCACGGCTCCGATGCGATTTTGCTTTGGAAAGGAGTTTGAACAATGCTCTTCGAGACGATCCTGCCTTACCTTTTCTGGATATTTCTTTTTGCAGCGCTGGCTGCAACGGCCGCGGCTCTGATCCGACGGACGCCTGGCTGGCTCTTGCTCGCCGCCTTTTTCTTCTGGCTGCTGAGCATGTTGGCCATCTGGTCGGTGGGCTGGCTGATCCTCATCCTGCCATACATTTTCCTCGCCCTGGCCATCGGGCGCTGGCGAGGCTGGATTCGCGGGCTGTGGCAGGCGTTGGCGGCCGCGGGCGTGGGCGCGCTGCTCTGGTTTATCACCGTACAATGGTTCTGGGACGCGCTGATGCCGGTGATCTATTGGCCGCTGGTTTTGTGGGGTGGGTGATTTGGCGCGAGGCGCGACATTGGCTACAATCGAAGCCATGTCCACCCCCATGCGCAAACAATACCTCCAGATCAAAAAACAATACCCCGACGCCATTCTCTTCTTCCGGCTCGGGGATTTTTATGAGACGTTCGACGAGGACGCCAAGATCGTCGCCGAGGTGTGCGACGTGGCCCTGACCAGCCGCCCGGTGAGCAAAGGGCAGCGGGTGCCTCTGGCGGGCGTGCCCTGGCACGCGGCGGAAGGCTACATCGCCAAGCTCATCCGCGCGGGCTACAAGGTGGCCGTGTGCGAGCAGGTGGGCGAGGTGGGCAAGGGGCTGGTGGAACGAGAAGTCGTGCGGGTGATCACCCCCGGCACCCTGCTGGAGCCTGCGCTGCTGGATGAACGCCGCAACAACTACATCGCTGCGCTCATTTTTGAAGGGGGCAAGCGCGCGGGCGTCGCCTATGCCGACGTGACCACAGGCGAGTTCGCGGTGACGGAAATCCGGGGCGAGGAGGTGGCCCGCCGCGCCCGCGAGGAGCTGGCCCGTCTCGCCCCCGCGGAATTGCTCATCCCCGACGCCGGGGGCTATCCGGGCCTGGAGGAGTATCGCATCACGCCCTACGAGCCCTGGCGCTTCGAGACCGAAGCCGCGCGCCAGGCCCTGCTGGACTATTACGACGTCGCCAGCCTGGAAGGCTTTGGCTGCGAGGGCAAACCCCTGGCCATCAGCGCCGCGGGCGCGCTCATCGCCTATCTGCGGGAGACGCAGAAACAGGCGCTGGGGCATCTCCAACCCCTGCACACCTACTCGACCGAGGACTACATGCTCCTCGACCCCGCCACCCGCCGTAGCCTGGAGTTGGTGGAAACCATGCGCGAGGGCGCGCGGCGAGGATCCTTGCTTTGGGTGCTGGACCGCACCCTCACCCCCATGGGCGGGCGGCTGCTGCGCAAATGGGTCAACCAGCCGCTGCTGGATATCGACCGCATCAACCAGCGCCTGGACGCGGTGGAAGCCTGGGTGAATGCGCCATTGGAACGGGCCGAACTGCGAGAGGCCCTGCGTCCGGTGCGGGATATCGAGCGCTGGGCCAACCGCTGCACCCAGGGCATCGTCACCCCGCGCGACCTGGTGGGCCTGCGGGAAAGCCTGCGCGCACTGCCGCAGGTGAAAGCCATCGCCGCCCGCGTGGGCCAGGACGGGGGCCTGGACCTGAACGAAGAGGCCCTCCATCTGCTGGAAACCGCCATCGCCGACGACCCGCCCGCCACCCTCGCCCACGGCGGCGTCATCCGCCCCGGCTTCAACGCCGAGCTGGACAGCATCACCCTGGCCGCAAAAGACGCCCGGGCCTACATCGCGGGCCTGGAAGCCAAAGAACGCCAGCGAACAGGCATTCAAAAGCTCAAAGTCGGCTACAACAAAGTCTTCGGCTACTACCTGGAAATCCCCAAATCCCAGACCGACAAAGCCCCGGCCCACTATATCCGCAAACAGACCCTGGTCAACGCAGAACGCTACATCACGCCCGAACTCAAAGAATACGAATCCCTCATCCTCAACGCCCAGGAGCGGCTGCTGGACCTGGAAAGCAGCCTTTTCAAAAGCGTGGTGCAGCAACTGGCCGAGCTGGCTCCTCGCCTGCTGGCCGCGGCCGACGCCGTCGCCCGTCTCGACGTTTTCGCGGCCCTGGCCGACGTCGCCGCCGACCGGCGCTACGTCCGGCCCGAACTCACCCCCGACCGGGTCCTCGACATCCGGGCCGGACGGCATCCCGTGGTGGAACTCACCCTGGAGGGCGCCGCCTTCACCCCCAACGACGCCCACATGACTCCCGAACAGGCCATTATCATCCTCACGGGCCCGAATATGGGGGGCAAGTGCGTGACAGGGGACACGCTTACCCTTACGGAGCAGGGCCTGCACCCCATCGCGCATTTCGCAACCCCCAACCAACCTGACGATACCTTCCACCCCCTGGTCATCACCCTGGACGGGCCCCACGGCCCGGTAGAAACGAGCCATGTCTACTCGGGCGGCGAACAGGCGACCATCCGCATCCGCACCCGCACCGGCTTCGAGCTGGAAGGCACGCCCGAGCACCGCATTTGGGTGCGAAGCGCGGATGGGAAGGAAGGATGGCGGCGGTTGGATGAATTGCGGGAGGATGATTACGTGGCCATTCGCTATGGCAGCGAGCTATGGGGAACCCAAACGCGGCTGAGCACGCCCCAGATAGAGCTAGATCGTCGGGCCAAACGTTACTCTCTCCCCACGGAACTCAACCCGGATCTGGCCTATCTTTTCGGCCTGCTGGTGGGGGACGGCACATTGACCTATCGCGAGAGCTTCTTACTCAGCGCGGGAGATCCGTGGATTGCTCGGGAATTCACCCGCATCATGCAGGAACAATTTGGCTACACGCCAGGCGTCAAATCCAATGGGAAGGATCATGTGGTCTCCAGCATTCAGATACGCGCCTTTCTGGCGGCCAACGGCCTGGGCTATCACCCATCATGGCAAAAAACTGTGCCCGAGGCTATTCTGCAAGCCCCCCGCGAGCTTGTCATCGCCTTCCTGCAAGGACTGTTCGACACGGACGGCACTGCGGAAAACCGCTATGGCAACATCCGCCTCAGTCTTTCGTCGAAGGCGTTGGTCCGCCAGGTGCGGATGCTGCTGCTCAATCTGGGCATCCTGGCCTCCATTCAAGAAAAACCTACCCAACGGCGAATGTCCTATCGTCTGGGCGTCAACGGCGAACACGCCATTCGATTCCATCAACGCGTGGGATTCCGGCTGCCGCGCAAAGCAAAGCGGGCGGAACTGGCTTCCGATTTGCGGATGCCCAACGTGGGCGGCATTCCCCATCTGGAACGCACCCTCAAAACCATTCAGCAACGCATTGTCGCCAAAACCGACAAACCCGTGGCCCTGAAACGGGTCAAATCCATCAACAGCATCTTCTACACCTACATCCCCCAGGGGCGCAATATCAGCTATCGCAAGCTGGATGAGCTGATTGATTACTGTCACCAAAACGACATCCCCTGCCCCGAATTGGAGGAGATTCGAGCGAACCACTACTTTTACGACCCCATCGTTGAAAAACGTCCGAGCCGGGCGCGCGTTTACGATTTTTCCGTCCCCCAGGGCCATGCTTTCATTGCCGAAGGTTTCATCAGCCACAATTCCACCTGGCTGCGCCAGACCGCGCTCATCACCCTCATGGCCCAGATCGGCTCCTTCGTGCCCGCGGACGCGGCCCGCATCGGCCTGGTGGACCGCATCTTCACCCGCATCGGCGCCCAGGACGAAATCCACAGCGGCCAATCCACCTTCATGGTAGAGATGGTGGAGACTGCGAACATCCTCAACCATGCCACCGACCGCTCCCTGCTCATCCTGGATGAACTGGGCCGGGGCACCAGCACCTACGACGGCATGGCCATCGCCTGGGCCGTGCTCGAATACATCCACAGCCACCCCAAACTGGGCTCCCGCACCCTCTTCGCCACCCACTACCACGAACTCACCGCCCTGGCCGACCGCCTGCCCAAGATCGTCAACTTCCATGTGGCCGTGGCCGAACACGGCGATCAGGTCGTCTTCCTGCACGAAGTCCGTCCCGGCCGCGCCGACAAATCCTACGGCATCCACGTGGCCCAGCTCGCGGGCCTGCCCAAACAGGTCGTCGCCCGGGCCAACGAGATCATGCGTCAACTGGAGGAAGCGGGCCGGGAGCATGAGGCCCTGGACGTGGGCGAGGGAGCGATGCAGCTCGCCCTGTTTAGCGAAGGCCCCGACCCCATCCGTGAAGAGATCGAAAAAGTGGACATCAACACGATGACGCCCCTCGAAGCCCTCAACTTCCTCTACGCCCTGCAACAGAAGGCAAAACGGCTGTAACTATACACCTACTCCCTCATAGCAAGGAAAAAACCACGAAGACACGACGACACGAAGGCGCGAAGGGAAAAGTAGCAGGTGGCAGGTAGCAAGTAGCAGGTGAAAATTCGCTGCCAGCAGGACTTGCCACTTGCGACTTGCAAACTTGCAAACCCTCATTATGTGTCAAGATCGATGGCGATCTGCGGGGTGGTGGGGAACTCGGGAACGCGGTCGGGGGGAAGCTCGCGCAGTTGGCGATGCCATTGTGCGGTCAGCGCCCGCAACCGGGCCACATCGATCCCCTGACAGTAATCGGGAAGCGCCACGAACTTCCGCGCTGCTCGCCCGAACATCGTCTCCGCCCCCCGCACATTCCCTCGCTGCGCCTGATAGAGGGCGATGCCCAGTTGCAGGATGCCCTGGTAGAGCAAGCGGCAGGCTCGCGGCTCCGCCCGCCACGCATCTTCCAACGCATCGTGGCAACGATAATATGCGCCTTGATTGAAAAGCATCAGGGCTTCCCGAACGCGCTCGGGCGGAGGCTCGTCGCAACAGGCCCGAGCCAACGCATCCCGCAGATAACCCGCCGCAAACGCCGGAAACTCTCGCATGAAACGACTCCTGGCCCAGACATGATCACTGCCCGCCCGTCGCGCCGCCTCGCGTGCGGCCACATCCACATGAGAGCCAAAAGTGAGGATGGGCGTGTCGTCTGTCCGGGAACGCACGCGGGCGATGGCCTCCAGCCAGTTACCCTCGCCCACGCGGCCCATCTCCACCACCACGAGGACCGGACGCTCGGCCAGGGTGTCCGCCAGCGCCCCGACATCCTCCATGATCCGGGCGCGGCCGCCCGCTTTCTCCACCGCGCGAGCAATGGGCTCGGCGAAGAATAGATTTTGGGTGAACACGAGGATGGTTGATGAAGACATGGCTGCAAGGAGGTGAGAAAACGGGCCTTTATTCTACCCGGCTTCGTCGTTTGAGGCCACCAGATGGGCGAAAAGGGGTCAGACACAGGAACAAAGGTTGATCCAGCTCATAGACAGGGTTTAGAATGAAGAGGTAAGCTAAACTAAACGCATTTTGAAATCAGGTGTTTTCGGCCTCGGCCACTGAAGCGCCGGGCTACGAAACGACGCCGGGTGAACCCGGCTTCCTGCGGCGCGCGACATGCGCCATAGCCCCATTTATGGGGCGTCGTTTTTAGCCCGCAGGTTCACCTGCGGGCGGCGGCGCGGCCAGAGAATCGCCTTTCATGGATGATCCAATGCAAACCAAAAGCCTTGGTTTCAATTTGCTTTCAGTTTAGAAGCGATGACAACCATCCATCATCTGTCGAGGTTTTTCCATGCGTCGCATTCCATTGCTTTTTCTCCTCCTCGCGTTGTTCGCGGCTACACTCCCGCCGACCGTCGCCCTGGCTCAAAACGAGCCTGTGGTGCACGCGGTGCTCTTTTACTCCCCCACCTGTCCCCACTGCCACAAGGTGCTGAACGAAGACCTGCCCCCGCTGGTGCAGAAATATGGCGATCAGCTCCAGATTCTGCTCATCGACGTGACCACCGAAGGGGGTCGAGAACTCTATCTCTCTGCCGCGGAAGCCATTCCTATCCCTGAGAACAAACGCGGGGTGCCCGCGTTGGTTGTCGGAGATACGCTGTTGGTCGGAGATGTGGAAATCCCGGAGAAATTCCCCGGCATCATCGAACAGGGCCTGGCCGCGGGCGGCATCGACTGGCCCGACATTCCTGGGCTGGATCGCGTCATCAAAGATATCGAAGCCAGGCAAGCCTCCGAAACGCCCGAATCGTCTTCCGAAGGGGCCAATATGAACCCCGCGGATGTGAAAGCCATCAGCGAGATGAGCGTGAGCGAACGGCTGGCCCTGGACCCCGTGGGCAACGCCATTGCTATCATCACCCTCATCATCATGATCGCCATGCTGGTCTGGGCCTTGGTCTATTGGGCGCGCAGCGGGCTCACCCTCACGCCCGGCCCCGGCTGGATCAACTGGGCCACCCCCATCCTCAGCCTGCTTGGCGCTGGCGTCGCCTTTTACCTCGCGTTTGTGGAAACCACGGGCGCTCGGGCCGTGTGCGGGCCGGTGGGGGATTGCAATGTGGTGCAACAAAGCGATTTCGCCGTGCTGTTCGGCATTCTGCCCGTGGGGATGGCGGGATTCATCGGCTACCTGGTGATTCTCGCCCTGTGGGCCTGGCAGCGATTCGGGCCAGAGGAGCAGGCCGCGAAAACGGCCTGGCTCCTGCCCTTCGTCATCTACTTCGGCGTGGTCTTCAGCACCTATCTCACCTTCCTGGAACCCTTCGTCATCGGCGCCATCTGCATGTGGTGCGTGACCTCGGCCTGGATCATGACCGCGTTGCTCTTCCTCACCTTCCGCTGGACGATCCCCCGGCCGACCACCTCCCGCCCCATCACCTCCTGATTCCATGCGCATCCTCATCATCATCCCCGCTCACAACGAGGCGGAAAACCTGCCCCACGTCCTGCCCCGGCTGCGCGAAGTTGCGCCCGAGGCCGACATCCTCGTGGTGGATGACCATTCGACCGACGCCACCGCCCGCGTGGCCCGGTCGCTGGGCGCGCAGGTGGTGCGCCTGCCCAACAACCTGGGCTATGGCGGCGCCGTGCAGACAGGCTTCCGCTATGGGGCGGAGCAGGGCTATGACTTCGCAGTAATGATGGATGCCGACGGGCAGCACGACCCCGCGTTCGTGCCCGACCTGCTGGCTCCGGTCATGGCTGGGGAATGCGACGTGGCCCTGGGCTCGCGCCACATGGGCGGGATGACCTATCGCGTCGGGGGCGTGCGAAAGCTGGGGATGAAGCTGTTCGCCTGGATCACCAGCGCGTTGACGGGGCAGAAGGTCACCGACGCCACCTCGGGCTTCCAGGCCATGAATCGGGACGTGATGGTTTTCTTCGCCGAAGAAAATTATCCCAGCGATTTCCCCGACGCGGACACGCTGATCATGCTGCATTTCGCCGGATTTACGGTGAAAGAAGCGCCCGTGGTCATGCACGAACGCATCGCCGGGGAATCGATGCACGGGAACGTCTTCAAAAACCTTTACTACATGGCCAAGATGCTCCTCTCCATCTTCATGGTCTACCTGCGCTATCACACCCAGGCGGGGGCGCTGCGCCCCGCCGCCTCGGCCGAGGACGCCTCATGACCCAGGCCGCGCTTTCCATCGACCTGGAATCCTACTGGCATGCGGAGCTGTTGCGGGCGAAGGTGGATCGGGAGCGGTCGAACGATCGGGTGGAGGAGGCCGTCCGGCCCTTGTTGGAGATGCTGGCCCAACGCGGCGTGCGGGCCACCTTCTTCACCGTGGGGGAGGTCATCGAGGCGCACCCCGACTTGATCCGGGATATCGTGGCCGCGGGGCACGAGCTGGCCTGCCACACCTTCACCCATCGCCCGCTGTGGGAGCTGGATGAAGCCGCGTTCGAGGATGAAATCGTTCGGTTCAATGCGTTGGCGGCCGAAGTGACGCCCGGCGTTCAGCCCCGCGGCTTCCGCGCCCCCACCTTCAGCCTCTCCCCAGCCACATCCTGGGCCCTGGACATCCTCGCCCGCCACGGCTACGCCTACGATTCCAGCGTCTTTCCCATGAAAACGCCGCTTTACGGCATCCCCGACGCCCCTCTGGCTCCCTACCGGCCCGCGGCCAACCTGGTGGATGAAGACCCCGCCGCGCCCCTCATCGAATGGCCCATGACCGTGTGGCGGGTTGGGCCTGTGACCGTGCCCGTGTGCGGCGGGTTTTATCTGCGCGTGCTCCCAATGGCCCTCATCCTGCGCGGGCTGCGACAGGCGGCCAAAAACCGCCCCATCGTCATCTATCTCCACCCCTGGGAACTGGACCCAGGCACGCCGCGCCTTCCCCTGCCTGCGCGAGATCGCTTCATCACCTATCACAATCTGGGCGCGCCCATGCGTCGCCGCCTGGAAATCCTGTTGGACGCGTTTTCTTTTCAGCCCATGGCCCGCTTGCTCGCCGACCTGACAGGTTCCATGCCCGTCGTCCGGGGATAGCCGTCAGGCCCCTTTTGGCGAGAGGGTGGGATGAGAGGGATGGGTGGGGAACCTGTCAGGTCACCGCGCCAGCGCCACGATATCCGCCAGCACACCCGCGGCCGTGCCGTGGACGCCCGCGCCGCGGCCCTGCAACACCAGCGGCGTGGCGTCGTACACCGCGGTGTGGAAAGCGACCAGATTGTCGGAGCCGCGAAGCTGGCCCAAGGCGCTCTCTCGGGCGACCTCCCTCAACCCCACCGACGCTTCCCCCCCGGCCAGCGTCGCCACATAACGCAAGGTCTTGCCCGCGGCAAGGGCCGCATCCACCTTCTTGCGATAGACGTCATCCAATCGCGGCAGCGCCGCCATAAAATCCGCTACCGACCCTTCAGCCATCTCGGGAGGGAACAGGGGCTCGACCGGGATTTGATCCAGTTCCAGGGGCCAGCCCATCGTGCGGGCCAGGATCAACGCCTTACGGGCCACGTCCATGCCGCCCAGATCGTCGCGCGGGTCGGGTTCGGTGTAGCCCAACGCCCGGGCTTCCGTCACCAGGCCGGAGAAAGCCTTTCCTTCCTCCAGGCCCGTGGTCAAAAACCCCAACGTGCCGCTGAAACAACCTTCGATCCGCGCCACGCTGTCGTGAGAGGGGATGATGGCTTCGTTCAGCGTGGCGATGACAGGGACGCCCGCGCCCACGGTGGCCTCATAGCGCAACCGCCCGGTGGAGGTCAAGCCGCGGAAAATCTCCATGGGTCCAGCCAGGGGCTTCTTATTGGCCAACGCCGCCCCATAGCCCCGGTCGAGGGCCAGTTGCAACGCGGGAACGGTCTCCTCTGTGGCGGTTACATCGATGACGATGGCGTCTTCCCTGCCCGCGATATCCACGATATCCTCCAGTTCGCCCCGCTTATAGCCCCATTCGGTGGCGTCCAGCGAAACGCCCGCCTCCTTGGCGGCCATCATCGCCTGCAATTGGGCATGGGAGAAGCCATCAGGGGCGATGGCCGCGCCGCGGCTGTCGCACAGAGCCACATAGGCCAACCGCAGGCCATAACGCCACTCGAAATCATCGCGGGCGGCCAACACGCGCTGCACCAGCGCCCGGCCCACGCCGCCCAAACCGAATTGGATGAGGTGAATGGTTTTCATGGTCACACCAACTGGGGCGTAGGAATGCGCTTGTTCTGGAAAAAGGCCCGATGGATGGCCCGCACTGCGGTCTCCAGATCGTTTCGAGCCACCACCATCGAGATATTGGATTCGCTGGACCCCTGGGCCAGGGCGATGACGTTGACTCCGGCGTCGCCCAGAGCGCTGAAAAGCCGCCCGGCAATGCCCGGCGTGCCCCTCATGCCCGAGCCCACCACGGCGATGATGGCCACATGATGCACAGGCCTCACCCGGTCGATATCATGCAGAGCGATCTCCCGCTCGAACTCCTTTTCCAGCGCCCGCTGCACCTGGTCGCTGCGCCTGCTGGGCACGACGAAACAAATGCTCTGCTCCGAGGACGCCTGACTGATCATGAGCACATTGGCCTTGACGTCCGCCACGGCCCGGAAGGTGCGGGCGGCGATGCCGGGCACGCCCATCATGCCCCGCCCCTCCACGTTCATCAGCGTCAGGTCGCGAATGGCGGAAATGGCCTTCACAAGCCCATTTCGGACAGGTTGATTGGTGATGAGGGTCGAAGGGCCGTCGGGATCAAACGTATTGAGGATGCGGATGGGGATATTCCGCTCCACCGCGGGCAACATGGTCTTGGGATGAACGACCTTGGCTCCGAAATACGCCAGCTCCGCGGCCTCGTTGTAGGAAAGCTGGCGCAAGGTGCGGGCTTCGGGCACGATGCGGGGGTCCGCGGTGAGGATGCCGTTGACGTCCGTCCAAATCTGCACCTCGTCCGCGTCCAGGCAGGAGCCCAGAATGGCGGCCGAGAAGTCGGAGCCGCCCCGCCCCAAAGTGGTGGGAATGCCGTTTTCGGTGGCCCCGATGAAGCCGGTGACGATGGGCGTGATCCCGGAATCGAGCATGGGGATCAGGCGGGATTGCACGCGGGCGCACGTCGGGACCAACAGGGGCGCGGCCTCGCCGAAATGATCGTCCGTGACGATGATTTCGGTGGCGTCCACCCAGGCGGCGGACTCGCCGCGCGTTCGCAATGCCGCCGCCAGCAAGGGGGCCGACATACGCTCGCCCAGGCCCGAGACCACATCCAGCCCGCGCGGGGTCAACTCTCCCAACACATGGATGGAAGAACATAGCCGAGCGAAGAAACGCACTTGCTCCTCGATATACTGCTCATACTCCCTCAGCTCCTCCGCGCTGGCGAGCAACTGTCGGGCCGCGGCCATGTGCTTCTCGAACAACGCCTCGCGGGCGTCGAGATAGGGTTGGCGCTGGCCCGCGGCCGCGGCTCGGGCCGAATGCACCAACATATCAGTCACCCCGCTCATGGCCGAGGTGACCACGACGACGCGGGGATCAGAGACTTTTGTCTGGGAAATAACGGAAGCGGTTTGGGCGATGGCGTCGGCATTTCCCACCGACGTGCCGCCGAACTTGAGTGTGAGCATGGGTCATCTCATGAATGCCTGGATGAAGGGGCTTCACTGGACTTGAAGAGCCGTTGCTGGCGCAGCAAAGCCAGGGAATCGACGCCCAAGAAAAACGCCCCAACGAAGAAAACTTCGCAGGGGCAAGCGTCGATGATTGCCGTGGATATCAGCGGAAAAGTGTAGCATGAGGAGGGGAAGAGGTCAACATTTCGGCAAAACCTTGCCCCCATGAGGCAATCTCTTCTATAATGCAGGCGCATCACGGGAGATTTGCACACATTCCCATCACCAAGTCCATTGACATTCCCAGGATAATCGTCTCATGATCACCCTGTTCCTATCATCCATTCTGCTCGTCATCGGCACGGGTCTGCTGGGCGGCGCGCTGTTTGGTCGCATCCGCAAACGACGCATCATCCTCCTGGCCGCCGCACTGGTAGTGTGGACCCTGGCCGGTTGTGCGGCCAAAGGCGGCAAAGAAGCGGAAATTCCCACCGTCGCACCACCCACTCCGACCACGGCGCCCACGCCAGTCGCCGAACCCACGAACACGCCCGCTCCCACCGCCACGCCCGAGCCCGCCGCCGCGCCCGGCGAATCTCCCCTGGCCACCCCCACCCTCCTCCCTCGCGCCGAGGCCGCGTTCGGCAAACTCGTCTTCCCCAGCGCCCGGTCGGGCAGCCTCGATCTTTGGGTCATGGACCTGACCGACATCGACCATCCCGTGCAACTGACATCAAGCCAGGCCGCGGACGTGGAGCCGCGCTGGTCGCCCGATGGCTCGCAGATCGTCTTCAGCAGCAACGAAGACCGCCAGTACAACGATATCTTTCTCATCAATGCCGATGGTTCGGACCGCCGCCGTTTGCTGGATTGGCCCGACAGCCACGAGTGGGGCGCGGCCTGGTCGCCCGACGGCAAGCTCATCGTCTTCACCTCGGAGAAGCCCGGGAATTACGACCTGTTCGTCATGCCGCCCGACGGCGGCGAGGAGCCCCTCAACCTCACCCAGGGCTTCTTCAACACCTACGCCGACTGGTCGCCCGATGGCCGCTGGCTGGTGTTCACCAGCGATCATGGGCAGGGCTGGGATATTTGGAAGATGGACGTGCAGGCGTGTCTGGAAGCCCGTCGCGCGGGCGAAATTGGCTCGGACGTGGCTGCATGCCAGCCCCAACAGCTCACGGATAACCCCGACAACGACTTCTTCCCCCGCTGGTCTCCTGACGGCTCCAAGATCGCATTCTCCAGCCGCCGTAACGGCGACTGGGACATCTACGTCATCGACGCGGATGGCGGCAATCTCACCCGTCTGACCACGCTGCCCGGCAACGACTCCAACCCCATCTGGGCGCTGGACGGTCAGGCCATCATCTTCAGCCGCCGCCCGCAAAATGACTGGGATCTATTCATCATGAACGCGGACGGCTCCGACGTGCGGCAATTGACCGACTCGCCGGGCCAGGACCGCTTCGGCGACTGGAGGCCGTGATTGGAGCCGAATGACGGCGTTTGGGGTAGGGAGCGTCCCCGGGTGCGTCCCAATTTTTTGGCAAATTGCGTTGTCATCGGGAAAGCCGTCGCGCGGGCATTGCCCCTACACCCGGCGCTGAAGCGCCGGGCTACAAAACCACGCCGGGTGAACCCGGCTTTTGACGCGGGCTAGCTCTGAAAGCCCCCTTGAGGGGGCGTCGTTTCTAGCCCGGAGGTGAACCTCCGGGGCGCCCGGCGCAACGCGCCCATAATTTGGGACGCACCCAGCGTCCCCCACGCCTTTGACTTTCCCCAGCGTCTTGTTTACAATATCCCTGATTGTTCCCTACAATTGCATCCTCAACGACCGCGATCCGGAGGAGTAGGCAGGAAACGCTCGCCAGAGAGGCGGGGCCATCGGCTGCAAGCCCCGCTCGACACGCCCTGCCGAAGGTCGCCGGTGAGTCGGCTGGCTGAAGGCAGTAATCAGTTATCAGTAAACAGTAATCAGTTGCAAATGGATGGTTTTCCTCTATCCCACTGATGACTGATAACTGATCACTGATTACTTCAAGTAGGCCCGCCCGGGTAAGCCCGTTACAGCGCAGAGTGGGCGGCGTGACGATCCTCGCGCCGTCAACCAAGGTGGCACCGCGGAAGTCCTCCGTCCTTGAGACGCGAGGGCTTTTTTGTTGGTTTAGCTATGACAATAATCGACGATTACGAATCTTTCTTCCACGTCCATCCTGATCGTGCTTCAATTTCCTGTTCCAAAAGCACTTCGGATTGATCCGCGAGATCGGGAGGACCATCGAAAAGCCCCATCAGAACATCCTGCTCATCTCGTGCAGGAGAAGGATGCACTTCCCTCTTTTCCTTCTGCCTCTCCAAAAACTCGACGAAGGATAGAATCTCTTCCAGGTCTTTTTCCTCTAGATTATCCAATTTTT
>JALXCB010000118.1 GCA_026991225.1 Anaerolineae bacterium
GGGCTGTGGCGGTGGGCCGGGGGGTGACCGTGGGCGTGGCTGTCGATGGGATGGCGGTGGCTGTGGGCGCAGGCATGGCCGTAGCTGGGGCCGCGGCCACTTCAGTCACGGGCGTGATGCGGGGAGGCAGCAACGCGGTCAAGGCTTCGCTTGCCCGGGCCAGGGTGTGGACGCCGCTGCCGAAGAAGAGCCACAGGCCCAGGAGCGCGATGACGCTGAACCCGACCACCCACTTGTCCGCCCGCCAGGGCTTCAGCTCCCGTCCGCAATGGGGGCAGACGGTGAGGCCAGCCGGAACCCGATGCAAGCAGTGACTGCATCGCACATACTGGCCGGATTTGGGCGCGGGCGCGCCGCAGGTCGGGCAGATGGCGTGGCCTTCGGGTATCTTGGAACCGCAGCGAGAACAGGTTTGCGAAGTCATCATTTCATTATACCCGAATTGTCAATGAGGAGCGTAACCGGGAGACTTTCGAGGCTGGTTGACTGACAAATCTTGAGTCTTTCCTTTCCGACCGTATTCACCGAGTAAACTCGGGCTCTTTAGGCGCTTCGCGCCTGTAGTCCACCTTCGTCGACCTGATTTCCATCATGAACATGGACGGCGGAGGCCGTCCACTGGCCGCAGGCCTGGAATGGTACGACTTCAGTCGACAGCATAGGCGACCACAGCAGACCAAAACGCGTTTTGTCAGTCAATCAGCTTTCGAGGTCTGCCAGACCTCGAAAGTCTGGCGCTCGGCGGCGCATTTCGCCCGGCGTCGATCACGTCTCGCCCAGGCGCACAGCATGGTATAATGCGCATGAGAAACACCTTCCTGCATTCAAAGGTCTCGCAGAGCTTCGGCTCTCTCCACGATAACCATGTCCCAACTTCACATCGACAACGAACTCGCCCGCTACCAGCGCCAGATCATCTTCAGCGGTTTGGGCGCAGAGGCCCAGCGCAAGCTGCTGGCCAGCCGCGTCGCCATCATCGGCTGCGGCGCCACCGGCTCCTCCCTGGCGAACCTGCTGGCCCGGGCGGGCGTAGGCTTCCTTCGCCTCATCGACCGCGACTTCGTGGAGATGAACAACCTCCACCGCCAAATGCTCTATGACGAGCGCGACGTGGCCGAGGGCGCGCCCAAGGCCGTGGCCGCGGCCCGCCGCCTGCGCGCCATCAACAGCGACATCGATCTCGATCCCCAGGTCACCGACTTCAATCCGGGCAACGCCCTGGCCCTGACCCAGGACGTGGACCTCATCCTCGACGGCACGGACAACTTCGAGACCCGCTATCTCATCAACGACGTCGCCCTGGAGCTGGGGCTGCCCTGGGTCTACACCGGCGTGGTCGCCTCCTATGGCATGACCACGACCCTCATCCCCGACGCCGCGGCCGCGAAAGTGGGACGGGAGGCCACGCCCTGTCTGCAATGTATCATGGGCCCGGAGCCGCCCACGGGCGGGCCCACCTGCGACACCGCCGGCGTCATCGGGCCCATCGTCTCCCTCATGGCCTCCATCAGCGCGGCCGAGGCCATCAAGTTGCTGACGGGCAAAGGCGAGATCAATCGGGGCATGATCACCATCGACCTGTGGGACAACACGTTCGAGCAATTCGGCATCGCCGGGCGCAACCCCGAATGCCCGGCCTGCGGCAAGGGCGAACGCCGATTTTTGAACGCGGAAGTGGGCAGCCGCACCGCGGTGCTGTGCGGGCGCAACGCCGTGCAGATCAACAACCCCGGCGCCCGTATCTCCCTGCCCGAGATCGCCAAACGCCTGGAGCCTTTGGGGCAGGTGGACGTGAACGACTACCTCCTGCGCGCCCGCATCGACGGCTATGAGATCACCCTTTTCCCCGACGGCCGGGCCATCATCAAAGGCACGGAAGACCCTGATCTGGCCAAAAGCCTCTACGCCCGCTACATCGGAGCGTAGGCATGTGCTATAATTGAAGCGAACATTTGCCATACGAGGATTTGCCATGCCCGAAGTGACGTTGGATATTCCCAAAGACCTTTATCGCCGGGCGCAGCGCATTGCCCAAAAGCGCCAGCAAGCTATCCAGGACGTGCTCGTGGAGTCCATCATGTTGGAGGATGAAGGCGCGGGGTGGGGACAGCCATCGGATGAGGAGGCGGCATGGCGCGAAGAACGGGCATTTCAAGAACTGCATCCCCAGTTACTCCAACGCTATCCCGGTGAATTCGTCGCCATACTCGACGGCGAAGTCGTGGATCACGACACGGATCAAGTGATGCTTTATAAGCGCGTGCGCAAGCATTTCCCCGGACGATTTGTCTTGATCGCCGAGGTGAAACGAGAACCCGTTGAGGAATATGCGTTCCGATCGCCCCGATTCACCGCCACCCCATGATCCTCAGCTATCATTACACCGCCGACTACGATCCGCCTGCCCCCATCATCCCCATCACGCTGATCTCTTTGGATGATGAGCAAGTCACGGTCGGCCCCATCGAAGCCATTGTCGATTCAGGTGCGGATGGCACGCTGATTCCGGAATCCTATTTGCAGGCAATTCAGGCGCCCGCTGTGCGCAAGGCGCGTATCAAGGGGATTACAGGCGCAGGGTTTTGGGCGGACATTTTCTTGGTCGCCATTCAGATTGGGCCATTGAAGCTGCATGGAATTCGAGCCATCGCTAATCCTGCCAGGGAGATCGTTCTCGGGCGCAATGTGCTGAATCAACTGGACATCGAACTCAATGGCCCGGCGGAAACGGTGGAACTGCATTTTCGAGAAGCGCTTCACGCTACGGGCAGGGTGAAGTAGAAGGTGGAGCCCTTCCCCGCCTCGCTCTCCACCCAGATATCGCCACCCATGGCCCGCACAATCGCCCGCACCAGGAACAACCCCAATCCCGCGCCCTGGGCCTTGCGCCGTAGGCTGGAATCCACCCGATAGAAGGGCTCGAAAATGGCCTCCTGCTCCTCCTCGGGGATGCCCACGCCCTCATCCCGCACATAGACCCGCACCCGGCCATCTTCCCGCCGCGCGCCCACCACGATCTCGCCGCCCTGAGGGGAGTATTTCACCGCATTGCCGATGAGATTGTCGAACACCTGACGCAGACGGCGGTCATCCGCCTTCACCAGGGGCAGATCGTCGGGGAAGTCCAGGACGAAATGATGGGGCAAGCCCTGCGTTTGGAAACGCTCCACCGACTTGCGGGCGATCTCCACCAGATCGACAGGCTCCAGCCGCAGCGACAGCGCCCCCGCCTGGATGCGGGACGCGTCCAGCAGATTGTCGATGAGTTCGGTCAGGCGGTCCGCCTCCTCCACGATAATCTGACCGCTCTCCCGCACGAAGTCGGGATCGAGCTCCACGTCCGTTCGGGCCAGCGTGCCCGCATAGCCCTTGATGATGCTGACCGGGGTTTTGAGTTCGTGGGAGATGACCGAGATGAAGGTGGATTTCAGCTCTTCGGCCTCGCGATAGCGGGTGATATCCACAAATGTGACGATGATATTCACCAGATTGCCGTCGCCGCCGAACAGGGGAGCGTAGCTCACGCCCACGGTGACGCGCTTGTGACCGGGCCGCACGATATCGCCCTCGCCGTAGATGACCTGGCGGGTGGGAGGCGGGGGGGCGCCGCGGGAGAGGCAGAGATGCTCGCCCATCACATTCTCCAGCTTGAGCACATCCGCGCAGCGCTTTCCCCTGGCTTCTTCGGATGAAACGCCCAGCAGCCTGGAAAGCGCTCGATTGATGATCTCCACCCGCATGTTGGGGTCCAGAAGCATGATGCCGTTGGGGTTGTTTTCGATGATGGCTTCGACTCGCGCCTTCTCCGTGCGAAGCTGCTCTACCTGGCGGGCGTTGCGCACCGCCACCGCCGCCTGATCCGCGAAATCCCGCAGCAACATGCGGTCGCCGGGCGTAAACGCAATGGTGCCCGACCGGAACAGGAAGATGCCCCCCACCACATCCTCATCCTCCAGCACCAGCGGCAGGGCGATGATCTGCTCCAACGGAGCCTGAACCGCCTCGTTCACCAGCGCGAGCTGATAGCGCAGCTCCTCCTCCGACCAGAACTCGGCCACCGGGCGCTTTTGAGCCAGATAGGGCGACAGACGCTCGAACACCGCGGTGGGCAGGCGGTAGCCCGTGGTGATGCGCAGAGAGCCCGCGCGCGTGGTCAGGGCGATGTAGCCGAAATCCGCGCGCACCAGCTCCGCCGCGTAGCCGAGGATGGTGCGCAGCAGGGTGGAGAGATCGGGGCTGGAGGCGAAGATGCGGGTGATCTCCAGCAGGGCTTCGAGCTGTTGTTGGCGGTATTCGGAGTAAAGGGAGAGACTCATGGCCTTATTTTATCACGCCTGTTGTGAAAAAGGTGGTAAACCCGGAAACCAATAGACCGGTAGATCAGTAGACCGGGCGGGTGAGTGACGCTGTGGCAAGACCTCCGGGAGGTGGCGTCAAATGCTTCATTTTGACCAAAACGCTGTTGCCACCTCCCGGAGGTCAATTGCGCCCGCCGATTATCTGGCGCGCACCCTGTCACCCGCCTGAAATTGACGGCAATGCCCGCGGGGGATACAATCAATGTTGCTCACCGTGCTGACATTGCCAGCCAAAAACTCGCACCACCCTCGCACCCTCGCACCCCTCGCTCATTCGCATGCTTCATGCCTTTTTCCGCCTCATCGGGCCTTTCCTGATGACGGCCCTCTTCGCCCTCGCGCTCAGCGCCTGCGGCAGCTTCCTTCCGCAGCCCGCGCCCACGCCTACGCGCGCCCTCGCCCCCTCGCCCACGCGCCCCCTCGCC
>JALXCB010000119.1 GCA_026991225.1 Anaerolineae bacterium
GGCGGGGGGAGCCAGGAATGCGGTGGCGGGGGGCTCGTGCTGGCGCAGCAGGGCCACCATGAGGTCGCGCGGGGCCACCTTGACGCCCTTCACCTCCACGGGCTCGGTGCTGTTCAGGCCATATTCGGCCAGCACCCGCACCTTTTCCACGGTCTCCGGGGCCATGCCCCAGTAGTTGATCTTGAAGAAGACCTCCCGCACGCCCTTGTCGGCGAAGGAGATGGGGAGGGTGGCGACTTCGGAGTGAAGGGAAAGGTGCATGGGCAGGACCCCCAAAGGCTCGACAAACAGGTAATCTTCAAACTCGCTCAGTGGCTCCATCTCCATGAATTTGCCATCCCGAAAGACCATAGGCTTCATGGTGAGCTCGTCCAGGATGGTGGCCACGGCGTAGGTGAAGGCGGTGTTGTCGGGCGGCGGGGGCTTGATGCCGTCGTAGATGCGGATGGACGTGATGCGGTCGAGGCGTTCGGCCGCGTAGCGGGCCTGGACGTTGGGCACGCCGGGCGCGGAGCCCATGCCCAACACTGCGGCCACGCCCGCCTCCCGGAAGCGTTCGTCGAGCTGCAACTGCTTGCGGGTGGTGTGGAAGAGCCCGCCCAGGTCCACGTAGGGCGTGTGGGCCTGGATGCAGGCTTCCATAACGGGCAGGTTGGTGTAGTAAACGGTGGCATTGACCACCGCGTCCATCGGGCGCAGGGCCGCGACCAACGCGTCGTGGTCCCGCAGGTCAATGGATGCGATGCGGATTTTGGGGCTGCCGATGAAGTCGGCCACCTCGCGGGCGGCCTGCGGGTTCAAATCGGCGATGACGACTTCATCGACGCGGGGATCATTCGCTAAAGTTTGTACGGCGATGCTGCCCATTTTGCCAGCACCGCCGAGAACAGTAATTTTCATAGTTGGACTGTTATGGGGAATTTGTTGGTCAAAGGATAATGTGGTGGAAAAATGGGGAGTTTTCAGTGGTAAAGAGTAGATTGCTGAGTTTGTGGGGAGCGGGGGGATGAAGGTGGTCGGTTTGGCGGAGGTAAAGTGTTCAGTGTTCAGTTAAAGATGAAAGGGATCGGCTTGGAAAGGGGCTCGTCGGAACGATGACGCCCGTTATCGAGAGAGGGAAGTGTTCAGTGTTTAAGTAAAGATGAAAGGGGGCGGCTTGGAGAGGAGATCGTCGAGACGATGACGTCCGTTATCGAGAAGGTGAAGTGTTCAGTATTCAGTTTCGGGATCGATGAAGAAGTCAGCAAGATCTGTGGCGGTATGGTAGCTTGGCGCTGGTTCGCGAAAAGCGGAAAGGGCGTCGGGATTGCAAAAGAGAGTGGCTTTGGCCATCATACTGGCTAACATGCGTCCGATTTCTTCACAACGGGCAGTCAATTGTCTTTCGGTGGACGAATCGAGATAACCGCAATCAAAAGCAACACCCAACCAGTGCTGCGTTTCCAATTGCTCACCATCAGCATCGGTAAGCTTGCTGATAAAATGTTTCTCGTAACGGCGTTTGGCCCAGGCTTCCGCGATTTGCGCACCAATGGAGCGAGAGGAACGCCGCACCTGATCGGTCAGGGCGAAGCGCTCCTCCCGCGGAAAGGTCTTTGTCAGTTCGAAAATATCTTTGGCAAGCGCCCTTGCCTTGCGATAAACGTTCAATTCCTTGTAGCTGCGGACATGTGCAAGCTTCGTCATCTCACAACCTCACTGAATACTGAACACTTCTTCACTACTGAAGTTGCTCGGCTATCCACTCCAGTCCAAGCTCAGCCAGCTTCTCCTGCGTCGGCACGCCGTTCTCATCCCAGCCGGCCATCTCGTAGTACCAGTTTTTGGCTTGTTCCAGTTCCTCGGGTGTGAGATGGAGGCCTTCGCTGCGGCCGCCTTTAAGGGGCTTGTAGAGTTTCTTGGGCAAGGAATCATCGTCACGGGTGAAGCCTTCTCGGGCGTTGAAGGCCCGCAGCATGTTCAACACCCGCTCGCCGATCTCCTGAATGCCCTCGATGCCCAGGTCCCAGCCGATGGTGACTCGGATGAGTTCATCCAACTGGTCGGGGCCGTAGAGATGCCAGGCCGGGCCGAAGACGAACTGGCAGATGTTGAAGGTGTTCAGAGCCATGTAGAGCTTTTCCGTGGTCAGAGCGAAGTTGACCTTTTCCTTGTTCAGCACCTTGTTGGGTTGGGCCTCGCCCAGGCCCAGCATGGCCATGCGCTCGGGATACCATTTCCAGGAGGGATCGTGTTCGCTGGACTGATGGTCCGCGCCGTAGGGATTCACCGCGTAGATGAGGCCCAGAGAACGTTTGACCTGGGGCATGTGCGCGGGCATTTCCTGTTTCTTCACCGCCACCACCAGGTCTTGGGCCTTCTCGCCGAATTTCTCGGCCGCCCGGGCCGAACCTTCGGCCAGAATGTCGCCAAAACCCTCGCGCTTCGCGATCTGCTCCACCATTTGCACCATGGCCTCCGCGTTGCCGAAGGTCAGGCACACGCCGCCCGTGTCCTCGGTGGTGATATAGCCATGCTCGAACGCGTCCATGGCCCAGGCGATGGTGGCGCCACAGGAAATGGTATCCATGCCATACATGTTGCAGATCTTGTTGGCATAGGCGATGGCTTCCAGGTCATCTACATTGCAGTAGGAGCCGAAGGTGGCCAGGGTCTCGTACTCGGGCCCGCCATAGCGCGGTTCCACCTTGTAGCGATTCTCCGCTTCGACCACGCGCTTGCAACGCACGGTGCAGGCGTAGCAGGTATCCCGCTCCTTGAGGATGGTGTCTGCCATGCGATGGCCGGAGATGTTCTCTGCACAGGCGAAATAGCCGCTGTCCCAGTTGTGGGTGGGGAGACCGCCGCCCTTGTTCTGGCCCCGGACGATCTCCGAGGTGCCCAGCAGGCCCATGCCATAGATGTCGGAGTCGGGGAACTCCTTGACGCCCCATTTGGTCAGTTGGGTCAGGCCCTTAGGGTCGGCGAATTTGGCGTTTTTCTTGCTGCCCCGCACCACCACGGCCTTCAGATTCTTGCTACCCATGACCGCGCCCATGCCCGTACGGCCGTTGGCCCGATTGCCGTAGGTGATGATGGCGGCAAAGCGCACGCCCTTTTCGCCCGCGGGCCCCACTTGGGCGATGTGCACCCGCCGGTCCCCCAATTCCTCCTTGATGGTGTCTTCCACCACGTCGGTGGTCTTGCCCCACAGGTGGGACGCGTCTCGCAGTTCGGCCTGGCCTTCCTTCACCCATAGGTAGACGGGCTTGGGCGCTTTGCCGTGGAAGACGAACGCGTCGAAGCCCGCGAATTTCATTTCCGCCGGGAAGAACCCACCCGATTGGGAATCGCCCACCGCGCCGGTGAGGGGGGATTTGGCGTTAACGGTGAGGCGGCTCTGGCCCGAGATGGGCGCACCCGTGGGGCCGCTGATGGCGAAGGTGAGGGTGTTTTCGGGCGCGAGGGGATCGACGCCCGCGGGCGTGTGCTTGAGCAGATAATACAGGCCGAAGCCCGTGCCGCCCACGTAGGTGCGGTAGAATTCCTCGGGCGGCGTCTCTACTTCCAGCCGACCTTCATCGAGATAAACGTGTAAGATTTTACCAGCGTATCCGTACATAAAAGCCTCCTTGTGAAGGTTTGCCACGAAGGCACGAAGAAAAAGCAAAGGCACGAAGAAAAATTAGGAAGAGAAAAGAAGACGCATCGGATTATCGTACGATGCGTCGAAGGCCATGTTTCAAAAGATGCGCTTGAAAGTTTATCAGAAAACCTAGCCGAATCCCAGTTGCCTGGAGATAAGCAGTCAGTTGGGCTTCATGCACGGGGAGAAGCTTCTCCACGGCTTTTACTTCGACGATGACTTTTTCATCCACAATGATGTCGAGTCGCTGGCGGCCCAAAAGATGTTCTCGGTAGTAAACTTCGATGGATTTTTGTCGGACGAATGGAATGCCTTGGGCCGCCAGCTCGATACAAAGGGCTTCTTCGTAAAACTTCTCCAGAAACCCTGGCCCCAGTTCACGATGCACCCGAAAGGCAGCATCCAAAACCTGTTTGCCGACGCGCTCGATAGGCTCAGGCAACGGCTCAAAACCTTTTCGAGACCAGGATTTCTTCGGCATCAATTTTTCCTTCTTCTTTTCTTCGTGTCTTCGAATCCTTCGTGCCTTCGTGGCTAGGACTTTGCCGTTTTCACCGCTTCCTCAAACGCGTTCAGCGTGAAGTCCACGTCCTCCTCGCTCAGGGCGTAGCACAGGAACCAGGGCTCGCGGCCGTCCGCGTCGGGCTGCACGCCGCGGGCGATGAGCTCCATGGCGATCTTCTCATACAGATCGCCGTCGCCCTCCAGATAGCCGCGGAAGTCGGTGGGCATTTCATCGCTGCCGATGAAGAGGCTGAACATAGCGGGCGCGCCCGTCACCGCGTGGGGGATGCCCGCGTCGTTCAGGATTTCATCGATGCCATCCATCAGGCGCTGCCCGCGCTTGCCGATGGTCGCGATGACCGGCTCTTCCTCCAGGGTTTGCAGGGTCGCTGCGGCCGCGGCCACGGCCACGCCATTGCCCGAATAAGTGCCGCCGTGGGCCATGGCGCCCGGCTGAATGGTCATCATCACCTCTTCCTTGCCCGCAATGGCCGCCACCGGGAAGCCGTTGCCCATGGCCTTGGCGTAGGTGGCCAGGTCCGCGCGGATGCCGAAATACTCCTGCGCGCCGCCGTTGGCCAGGCGGAAACCGGTCTTCACCTCGTCGAAGATGAGGACGATGCCGTATTTCTCGGTGAGCTCGCGGATTTTCTCCAGATAGCCGGGCAGAGGGAAGATGCCCGCGGCGTTGCCCAGCACCGGCTCCACAATCACGGCGGCAATATCGTGCCACTTGGTCTCGATAGTCTCTTCCAGCCGCTCGAAGTCATTGAAAGGCAGGTTGATGACGTACTGGCTGATGCCCAGAGGGATGCCGCTGGTGGTGGGGGCGGAGATGGGGCTGCGGCGGGAGCCCAGCATCCGTTTCTCCGAGGACGCAGTGCTGTACATAAAGTAGTCCACCTGGCCGTGGTAGCAGCCCTCGAATTTGATGAACTTCTCGCGGTTGGTGTAGGCGCGGGCGATGCGCAGCGCGTGCATGGTCGCCTCGGAGCCTGTGTTGGTCAGGCGCACCTTGTCATTGCCCGTCATGCGGGTCAGGCGCTCCGCCACCTCGATCTCCAGAGGCGTGGTCCAGGCGAAGACGGTGCCGTCGCCGATGGTTTCCTTCACCCGTTCGACCACAGCCTCATAGCCGTGGCCCAGGATGATGGGGCCGAAGCCCAGGCGGTAGTCGATATAGCGCTTGCCGTCCATATCCCAGACATAAGCGCCCTTGCCGCCCTTGACGACCAGGGTGTCCTCATCGCCCCAGTAGCGGAAGTTGGAATTGACGCCGTAGGGGATGACTTTCGATGCGCGTTGGAAGTACTCTCGGGTTTTTGGTCCTTGTAAACTCATAGTGGTTTTTTACCTCATATTAAAAGATATTGAGTGAAATGATAGGCGTTTGACGTTAACAAAGGCGAGGGCATGGCTAAAGACTAAAGATTGAAGATTAAGTGGTTCTCGAATGGCGCCTTTCATCCTTTAGTCTTTAATCCATTAATCTTTAATCTTTCATCCTGTTCACACCCATCCCTCTTCCACGATGGTTTCTTCCACGGTGATGCCCCGTTTTTCTAGCTCGCGGAAGAAGAGGTCGGTGGGGAGGGCTTGTTCGGGCGGGACGACGCCCTTGGCCGTAGTCTGGCCGTGGGCGATGATCTGCGCGCCGATGCTGAGGGGGATGCCCACGTTCTTGAAGTACGCGGCCTCGCCGCCCCATTCCTCCTGCGGGGGATGGTGATTGCGGTAGGTGGCCACGACCTTACGCCCGTTCTTCACGCCCGTGACCTGCACAACCAGGCCATAGGCCCAAACGGGATTCTCCCGACTGGCGGGGTTTTCCCACAGCAGCTTGGCCATGGCCTCGATGGTGGGCATGGTTTCGCCGCCGATGGTCACCGGGCGGCTGGAGAGCAGCCCGCCCTTCATCAATGCACCCATGAGCTCCATGACATGGGGCGGGAAGCAGCCCCGCACTGCGGCTCGGCGCAGGGTGGGATAGGATTCGGGCAGGGTATTGGCCTCGTCGTGGGGCACGTAATACACCATTTGCTCGCCGATGTGCTCGTGGAAGCGCACCTTGATGCCGCCCGACATGGGGGGCGTGGGATGCCATTCGCCATCCTCGAAATACACCTCGTCCCGATCGCCCTCCTCGGGGTTGAACTCCCACAGGGTGGTGCGCAGCAGGCCGGGCGCGGGGGCCAGACTGCGGAAGGCGGCGAAAAACACCTCGACCTCGTGCAGCTCGTCCATCACCTCGGACGCCCGCCGCACCATCATGTTGGTCTGGCCGGGCGTGGCGCCCACGCCGGGGATGAAGACCATGTCTTTCGCCAGGGCTTTTTCGTGCAGCGCGAACTGCGGGTCCTCGCTGGAAAGATCGAGACCATTGACGCCCACTTCGACGCAGGCGGTGTTTACGGCCAGATCATATTTGAACGGCAGGCCATTGACCACCACGTCGAAACCGGGGAAGAGTTTGAGCATGCCCTCGTAATCGTTGGCGTCGAAGAAGATGGGCTTGAGGCGGGGGTCGCCGATGGATTCCACCAACTGGGTAACCGCATCCAGATTGTAATCGGCCACGACGATCTCGTCGAAGTCGCTGGTTGCAGCTAGGTCTTTGGTGGTTTCTTTGCAGACGGCGCCCGCGCCGCCCAGGACAAGTGCTCGCATGAGTCTTTGTCTCCTTTGGTTTATTGAGAATTTATTAGCGAACTGAGGACTAAAGATTAAGGTCTCTACTGAATTCACAAGAATTCTCTTAATCTTTAGCCATTGATCATTTAATATCCTTTGTGTCTTTGAGGTTTTTTACCTCGCATGACAACGCTTCCAATCTAATACCGCTCTTGGACGTCTGCGAAGGCGTGATTCAGGATATCCAACGCCTCGGCGATGTGGTCTTCGGTGGCGGTGAGGGGCGGGGCGATGCGGATGACGTTGCCGTACATGCCTCCCTTGCCGATGAGCAGTCCCCGGGCCTTGGTGGCCTCGAAAAGCTCGTTGACGGCCTTGGGCGAAGGCTCCTTGCTCTCCCGATTCGCCACCACTTCCACGCCCTGCATCAGGCCCTTGCCTCGCACGTCGCCGATGAGGGGGTATTTCTCCTGCAACTTCTCCAGGCCCGAGCGCAGCAACGCGCCCACCTGCGCCACATGCTCGGGCGAGGCTTCCTCCTCCATCACTTCGATAGTTGCCAGCGACGCCGCGGCCGAGACGGGATTGCCGCCAAAGGTGCTGATGGTCAGGCCCGTGAGCTTGCCCGCGATCTCGGGCGTGGTCATGGTGTTGGAGAGGGGGAAGCCATTGGCGATGCCCTTGGCCATGGTCATGATGTCGGGCTCCACGCCCCAATGCTCGATGCCAAACCAATAGGTCCCGGTGCGCCCGAAGCCGGTCTGCACCTCGTCATCGATGAACAGCCCGCCGTAGTGGTGGACGATATCCACGACGATCTTGAAGTATTCCGGCGGCGGGGTGATGAATCCGCCCACGCCCTGGATGGGCTCGGCGATGAACGCGGCGATGCGGCCCGAGGTCGTGGTCTTGATCACCTCTTCCACGTCCTCGGCGCAGGCCACGCCGCAGGAAGGATAGGTCATCTTCAGGGGACAGCGGTAGCAGTAGGGGTTGAGCGCGTGTTTGATGCCCGGGATCTGTGTGCCCCCGATGCGCCAGGACGAGATGCCCGTCAGGGTCATGGCGAGGGTGGAGCGGCCGCTGTAGGCGTGGCGCAGGGCGACGACCTCCTGATAGCCGGTCGCGGCCTTGGCCAGCATGACCGCGGTCTCATCCGCCTCGGTGCCCGAGCCCGTGAAGAAAGAGGTGGAGAGGTCGCCGGGCGCGATCTCGGCCAGCTTTTCGGCCAGATTCACCACGTTTTCGTGGGGGTAGAGGGTGGAAGTGTGGATGATCTTGTCGATCTGCTCCTTGGCCCGGGCGGTCACCTTGGGGTGTTTATGCCCCACGCTGGTGGTGAGGATGCCGCCGAAGAAATCGAGATAGCGATTGCCCTCCACGTCCCACACATACAACCCCTCGCCGTGATCCAGGGCCAGGGGTTCGGTGTAGTAGAGCAAATAGCTCGGCCAGAGGTATGTCTTTTGCTTTTCGAGGATGGTTTGTTTGTCCATTAGAGACTCTAGAAAATAGGATTTGTTGGTTGGGAACGCAGATGACGCAGATGCTTCGCAACGCAGATGAGCGCCGAACTTTTTCTATCCGTGTTTCTTCGTAACCACTAACGTACTCGATTTCAGGCCTCGAAAAGCCACGAAGGCTCGAAGTTTTTCGAAGACACGAAGGAAAAATAAAGGAAAAACTTCGTGCCTTCGTTTTTCTTCGTATCTTCGTGGCAAAAAGCGGTGGCGAGACCTTAGTAGTTACGTTTCTTCTTATCTGTGTTATTGGGGGGCTTTGCCTTCCGCTTCCGCTTCCGCTCGGAGCTAAACCTCCGAGCTACCATTGCGGGGCCTTTGGCCGCCTGTCTGCCTGCGCAGACAAGTCCAACCGGACGAAAACATGTCGCAGGGGGACATGCGGCGGAACGCCCTCAGACCTGAATTCATTCGGCGTACTCGCGAGAGAAGCCGAGAGGGAGCATCCTCGACGCACCGCAGTAAACCAACAGTATCGTTCAGCCTCGGGTACGGGCCGAAAACTCGGTGTTTGAAAATGCCTTCGGTATAGATGAATTAAAGTTGCTTGCAACAAAAAGAGGAATCGATTAAACTGTAGGCAAGTGGAGGTTCTTGAAATGGCTGATTGAACGATCTCGTTTGAAACCGTGATACCCGAGGACGTTTATGCCGTCTTACGCGCGCATGGTTTTGCCCGAGAAAATCTGGCGAAACAATCGCGGCGACTGCTGGCGATGCAATTTTATCAGGATCGGTTGTTGTCTTTGGGACAGGCTGCGCGGTTTGCTGGCATGTCGCGTTGGGAATTCGTCGAATTTCTGAGTGAGCATGATGCGACCGTGATCGATTATCATGAAGAGGAGCTTGACGAAGAATTTGCGGCGGTCGAAGCGCTGAAAGCGGACTGAACACTGAACACTTTCACCGCAGGCGGCGACCTATGGCCACGAAGACCGCCTACTGATTACTGATTACTGATTACTGATCACTGATGACTTTATTTACGAAGCAACCTTCAACCGGCTTTTTCTATCCGTGTGACTTCCTCTAGTCCAGCATCCGTCCCAGGCCTTTGGCTTTGGCCCGGCGATAGACCTCGGGCGGGATGACAGCGTATTCGCCCCAGATGCCCAGAGCGATGTAACAACAATCCGCGTTGCCTCAGCGTCTGTTGTCCGTGGCTTGGTCCCCGTTCTTCGTGATATCGGGCCAGGAGTAGATTTCCTTGACGATCTTCAGGTACATGAAGGTCTCGGTTTCGCGGATGCCCTCGATGGTGCGCAGGCGGTGGGTGAGGAAGTCCAGCAGATGGGCGTTGTCGCGAAAAACGACCTCCGCGAAGAGGTCGTATGCGCCCGCGGTAAGCACCAGGTAGATGACTTCCTCCAGCCCTGCGATCTCTTCCGCCACCTCCTGCAGCCTGGCTCCCTCCACCTTGATGCCGATCATGGCCATGGTGGAAAAGCCGAGCAGCAGGGGATTGGTCACCGCCACCACCTGCAAAACGCCTTCCCGCACGAGCCGCTGGTAGCGCTGGCGGATCATGCCCGTGGACACGCCCAGACGCTGGGCGATCTGGGCGAAGGGCGTGCGCCCGTCCCGTTTGAGGGCCTTGATGATCTCCAGGTCGATGTCATCCAGCTTGATGGGAGACAGGGCGTTGGACTCAGCGTTGGCGGGGAACGTATTCATACATTCGACTATCTGGATGAGAGAATGCAAAAAAGTGACTGACGCCAATTATTTTATCACAATTTTGTATGAATAGCAAGTATTTTGTGATGATTTATTGTGAGCAATGCGATATTTGTGTCAAACAGGCAGCCGCCGCGCCGGAAAAGCGGTGAGCCGCTTTGGAAATCGATCTCACGCAAAGACGCAGAGCCGCAAAGGGAAAAAGAAGCGTTTGCAGGTGGCAAGTCGTAAGTGGCAAGTCAGCTTGCGCAGCTCTACTTGCGACCTGCCACCTGCGACTTGCAAACCTGCCTTAGCGCCTTGGCGACTTGGCGTGAGATTTTCGCCCGAATCGACGCTCTATTGCTCGGGCCGATTGTCGTCAAGCAAAAACCGGGAGGGGGCTTCCTCCCGGCAATCCGGTTTCTTGTCAACCCGTCATTCCCTGGCCCGTCCAGGCGGAAACGCCTACAATCGATGGATGCGTTGGAGCTGTGCGAGCAGGGCGCTGACGTCCGTTTCGGGCGTGGGCGGAGGTCCGAACGGGTCTTCCGCCTCATCCTCCCTTCCCATCAGGGCCAGGGCCGTGTCCATCACGCCATAACTGACCGCGTCCAGGTCATACCCTCCCTCCAGCAGGATGACCAGACGCCCCTGGCAAAGCTCCTCGGCCAGCAGCCGGGCGCGGCGGGCCAGTTGGGCGTAGCCGTCGAGGGTGAGGGCCATTTGGGACAAGGGGTCGCGCCAGTGGACGTCGTAGCCGGAGGAGACCATCAGCAGTTGGGGCTGAAAGCGTCGGGCGAAAGGCGCGATGAGCTCATCGAACGCGCGCAGGTAGGCGACGTCGCCCGCGCCCGGCGGCATGGGGATGTTCATGGTGAAGCCCTCGCCTGGCCCCGCGCCGATGTCCCCGGCCGCGCCCGTGCCGGGCCAGAGGGGGCTCTGGTGCAGGGAGATGAAGGCCACGGTGGGGTCGTCGTAGAAGATGGCCTCCGTGCCGTTGCCGTGATGCACGTCCCAATCGAGGATGAGCACCCGCTCCAGGCCCATCTCGGCCTGCGCCGCCTTCGCGGCCAGGGCCGCGTTGGCGAAGATGCAAAAGCCCATGGCCTGGTCGGGCAGGGCGTGATGGCCGGGCGGGCGCATGATGCTGAGGCCGTTGCGGGCCTGGCCGCCCACCACGGCCCGCGTCACGGCGATGGCCGCGCCCGCGGCCATCAGGGCCGCGTCGTAGCTGGCGGGGGCGACGTAGGTCTCGAAGTCGAGCATGCCGCCGCCGGCCGCGGCCAGCCGCTGGACGCGTTGGACGTAGTCGGGTGTGTGGACGCGATGGAGCGCGGGCAGGTCGATGGGATCGACGGTCAGGGGGTGCATGGCGTCCAGAAGGCCCCGTTTTTCCAGCAAGGCCATGGTCTCCGCGGTGCGGCGGTTGTTCTCCACATGGCCGGGCATGTTGTGGCTTTGTTCGATGGGATCGTAGGCGTAACAGGTTTGGGGTTGGGTCATGATCGGGTTTGGTTTGACAGTGAGGAATCACAGAGAGCGCTGAGACTACACGGAGGCTGAGAAGTAATCAGTGTTCAGTGTTCAGTAATCAGTTTCAGTGAACCGCTCATGGAGGTTGGACTGTGGACGTCGGAGGTTTCTTCGCGCATTGCGCGGAGAGAAAAAAAGCCGTAACTGCTTAAGGTAGCCTGATTCGGCCTCGAAATGCCTTGCCACGAAGGCTCGAAGGGACGAAGACAATGCAGGTTTGCAAGTTTGCAGGTCGCAAGTGGCAAGTCCTTCTGGCTGCGAGGTTTTTCACCTGCCACTTGCTGCCTGCCATCTGCTACTTTTTCCTTCGTGCCTTCGTGTCGTCGTGCCTTCGTGGTTTTTGACCTCGCTACGTGAGTAGACAAAAAGCCAGCAAACCTGGCCTTTGGGTTTCCAGATTTGCTGGCTTCGATGTCAGAGAGTTGCTGTGCTCCTATTGTGCGGACTTGACTTCATCCCACATGCGCTGGTAGACGCTTTCGAACTCGCCCAGGGGCTTGATGAAGCGCAGCTTTTCGCGGATTTCGGGGGGCGGGAAGACCAGGGGATTGCTCTTGTAGTCGGGATCGGCGATGGCCAGGGATTCCTTGTTGGGCGTGGCGTAGTAGTTGTACTCGCCCAGCATCTTGCCCACTTCGGGGTCCAGCACGAAGTTAATGTACATCTCCGCGGCCAGCTTTTCTTCAGGGGTCACGCCCTTAGGGATGCACATGTTGTCGATCCAGATGGTGCCGCCCTCTTCGGGAATGTAGTAGTCGATGTTGCCGTACTCATCTGCGGCCTGCAGGAAGTCGCCATTCCAGCCGTGGGCCAGGAGGTTCTCGCCCGTGCCCACCAGGTCCTCATAGTTGTCGGTGTCGTAGCCGGCGACGCCTTTCTTGGCGTCGATGAGAAGCTGTTTGGCCTCTTGCAACTGAGCCTCGTCCTTGGTGTTGTTGTCGTAGCCCAGGTAGATCAGTGCGGCGGAGAAGACCTCGCGCACGTCGTCCAGCAGGGTCATGCGGCCATACCAGGGATCGCTCTCCTTGGCTTTGAACACGCCCTCCCAGCTTTGGGGCGGGTTCTCCAGCAGCTCGGTGTTGTAGCCGATGCCGGTGGTGCCCCACAGATAGGGAACGCAGTATTTGTTGCCCGGATCGTAGTAGAGTTTGGTGAATTCGGGGTCCAGGTTCTTGAGGTTGGGGATGTTGTCGTGGTTCAGTTCCTCCAACATGCCTTCTTCGATCATGATGGCGACGGTGTAGTCGGAGGGAACGATGACGGAATAGCCGGTGGCCCCGCCTTGCAGTTTGGCCAGCAGGTCCTCATTGCTGGAGAAATTGTCTTCGCTGATCTTGATGCCCGTGCGTTCGGTGAACATCTTGTACATGTCGGGATGCACGTAATCAGACCAATTGTAGACGACGATCTCGTCGGCGGGCTTGACGCCCCCTTCCTTGGGCGCTTCCGTGGGCTCCGCTTTAGGGGCTTCCGTGGGTTGGGCCTTGGGGGCCTCGGTGGGTTTGGGCGCTTCGGTGGCCTGACCGCCGCACGCGGCCAGAGCCATGGCGGCGATGATCAGGATGGCAATCAAAGCGATGAGATGTTTGCGTTGCATGAAATCCTCCTTTTGGGTGAATTTGGGAAAGATGGATGGGGCAGAACGAACAAGAAGATGGTATTTACATGCCGATGGTCACGGAATCTTCGCTTCCACTGCGCATGCTGATGAGGATGGAGACGACCACCAGGCTGAGGGAAACGACCAGCATCAGGGTGGAGACGGCGTTGATCTTGGGGGTGACGCCCTTTTTGATCATGCCGAAGACGCGCACGGGCAGGGTGTTGAAGCCGGCGCCGCTGGTGAAGAAGGTGATGACGAAGTCATCCAACGAGAGGGTGAAGGCCAGCAGCGCGCCGCCGATGATGCCCGGCATGAGCATGGGCAGGGTCACCCGGCGGAAGGTCTGCCAGGCGTTGGCATAGAGGTCGCTGGCCGCTTCCTCCAGGGTGCGGTCCATCTGCGCCAGGCGGGCGCGGACGACGATGGCCACGAAGGAGGTGTTGAAGGCCACATGCCCGATGATCACCGAGTAGGGCACGGCCAGCCGCGCGCCGAAGAAATTCACCTTCCAGGGCGTGAAGCCAATGCCCGACATGTTGAAGAAGATCAGCAGCATGATGGCCATGGCGATGTCGGGGATGATGACGGGCAGATAGAACATAGAATCCACCGCGGTCTTGCCCCGAAAACGATAGCGCTCCAACCCCAGCGCGGCCAGGGTGCCCAGCACCGTGGCGATGATGGTGGAGACGATGGCCAGGAAGAGGCTGTTCCAGATGGAGAGCATGATCTGGCCGTCCTGGAACATTTTCCCGTACCACGCCCACGTGAAGCCCGACCATTTGCTCACGGAGCGGGAATCGTTGAAGGAAAAGATGACCAGGATGACGATGGGCAGGTAGAGGAAGGCGAAGGCCAGGATGCCGTAGGTGGTCAGGCTCCAGCCGCCCAATTTGGATTTGAAGCGTTCCCAGCGTGCATGTTCGAGGGTTGTGGGGGGAGGCATGGGGGCGCTCATGTCACGTCCTCCGATTTCTTGGTCCAGCGGAAGTAGATCAAAGTGGCGATGAGCATGGCGATCATCATCACCATGGAGAGGGCGGAGCCGAAGGGCCAGTCGTGCGCTCCCAGGAACTGGTTGCTGATGATGTTGCCGATCATGAGGGATTTGCCGCCGCCCAGGATGGCGGGGGTGACGAATGCGCCCAGGGAGGGGATGAAGACGAGCATGGAGCCCGCCACCACGCCCGGCAGCGACAGGGGCCAGGTGACCCGGCGGAAGGCTTTGGCGCTGGACGCGTAGAGGTCTCGGGCCGCTTCCAGCAGGCTTTCGTCCAGCCGTTCCAGCGCCGCATAGATGGGCAGCACCATCACCGGCAGCCAGCCATAGACCAGCCCCAGGATGATGGCGAAGTCATTGCCATACAAGGGCAGGGGCTTGTCGATGATCCCCCAGTTCATCAGAGTGACGTTGATGAGGCCGGTGTGGGTGCGCAGCAGGGTCAGCCAGGCGTAGGTGCGGATGAGGAAGTTGGTCCAGAAGGGGATCATCAGGGCGAAGACCAGGGCGTTGCGGCGGCTGGGCGGGCTTTTGGCGATGAAATAGGCCAGGGGATAGCCCAAAATCAGGGTGACCAGGGTGGTGACGATGGCGATGTAGAAGGAGCGGACGAAGGTTTTGAAGTAGAGGGGATCGAAGACGCGGCGGATGTTGTCCAGGGTGAACACCCATTCCACCCCGCCGTACTTGCCCCGCTCCAGAAAGCTGTAGACGAAGACGATGACCAGGGGGGCCATGAAGAAGATGAGCAGGAAGATGACCGGAATGGCCAGGATCAACCAGGCCTGAAGCTCGGGATGGCGTCGCAAGCGTTCTGTCATGGCGCTACTCCTTCAGAATCCGGGCGTGAGCCGCGTTCCAGGTGACGATGGTTTCCTCACCGATCTCCCAGGGCTCCTCGCCGATGTAGCTATTTTGCAGCCGCACGACGATCTCGGAGCCGTCGCCCAGGACCACGGTGTGGCGGGTGTCGGCGCCCACATAGACCAGATGGGTGACCTTGCCCTTGACGTACGCCATCTGCTGCGAGGGCGATTTGGGCATCTCCTTGGGCTCCAACAGGTCCATTTTCTCCGGACGAATGGAGAGGACGGCTTTGTCACCCACCGACAGGCCCTCCTCGGCCCATCCCGCCACGACCTGCTGGCCCGTGTCCAGCGCCACCACGATCTCGGGCGACAGGCTGACCACCCGCACCGGGATGAAGTTCGTCTCGCCGATGAAGTCGGCCACGAAGCGGTCGGCGGGGTGTTCATAGATGCTTTCGGGATCGCCCACCTGATGCACCACGCCGTTGTTCATGACGGCGATGCGGTCCGACATGGTCAGGGCTTCTTCCTGGTCGTGGGTGACATAAATGAACGTGATGCCGACTTCCTCTTGCAAGGCTTTCAGTTCGATCTGCATGGCCTTGCGCAATTTCAGGTCCAGCGCGCCCAGGGGCTCGTCCAGCAGCAGCACCTCCGGGCGGTTGACCAATGCCCGGGCCAGGGCGATGCGCTGCTGCTGCCCGCCCGAAAGCTGCTTGGGCTTGCGATTGCCCATGCCCGCCAGCCGTACCATGGCCAGGGCTTCATCCACCCGGCGCTGGATTTCATCCTTGGGGACTTGGCGCATCTCCATGCCGAACGCGATGTTCTCCGCCACGGTCATGTGGGGGAAGAGGGCGTAGTTCTGGAAGACGGTGTTGACCGGGCGTTTGTTGGGCGGGCGATAGCCCTGTTGTTCGCCGTGGATGAAGATAGCGCCGCTGGTGGGCATCTCGAAGCCCGCGATCATGCGCAGGGTGGTGGTCTTGCCGCAGCCGCTGGGGCCGAGCAACGAAAAGAATTCGCCGTCCTTGATTTGCAGGGAGACGTGGTTGACCGCGATGACATCGCCGAATTGTTTGACCACATCCCGCAATTCGACCGCATACGCGTCGTTCATACAACCTCCTTGGTGGGGTGGAAATAGGGATCGGCCCCATAGGCCATCTTGATGGTGCGCAAAATGAAAAAGCTTTGGGTCTGGGCCACGCCCGGAACCTTCCGCAGTTTTTGGTTGAGGAATTGGGTGAAATGCTCCCGATCCCGGCAGATCACCTCCACCATCAAATCGAAGCCCCCCGACACCATGATCAGATAGCTCACTTCAGGAAAACGGGCGATCTGGCGGGCGACATCTTCCACATCGGCGTTATGCAGATTCACGCCGATCATGGCCGGCGCGTCGTATCCCATGCGCACCGGATCAATGAGCCCCACGATCTGCATGACGCCCTTTTCGACCATGCGGGCGACGCGGTTGCGCACGGTGCCCTCCGAGACCGACAGCGCCTGAGCGATCTCGGTATAGGGTTTGCGGCCATCCGTTCGCAGCATTTCCAGGATGGCGAGGTCGAGTTCGTCCGGCTGGAACATGGGTAAAGTAATCAGTGGTCAGTGTGTGAAAGGAACTGGCGCGTTTCAGCAAGGGCGATGCGTGACCGGGCGAGTGGGGCGCATGGCGTTGCGCATGACGCAAACATGAGGGGCAGTTTACTACGATATTCGTAGAAATGCAAATCGGAGTTTATGATATCCGCATTGCGGGCTTGCAGTCAATCTACCAAACGCCCACGACCTTCATCCCCCTCCATCTTGACAGCTTTAGACCCCAACGTCTATACTGAGTGCGTTGCCATCCCAACCATCCACGATCCCCCGAAACGCTTGGGATGGCGCGACACGCGGCCATGGATAGGGAACCTGTATGAAAGAGACGACGCCCCAGGCAAGCGCCTCCATCGCCATGCGACCGGCTTCTGAGGAGTCGCCTTCCTTTTTGGTGAAGCTGTGGCGGGGATTGACGCATCCGTTTTTGTTGGGCATCCTGCTGATTCTGGCAGGGGGCGTCATGGCCGCGCATCTGTGGCTGCCCCAACTGCCTACGGCCCTGGCCAACGATCCTTTGGCCGCCGCGGCCTGGCTGGACGCCGCGGCCGCTTCCGCGCCGGGCGGAGCGGTCTTTCGGGCGCTGGGGCTGTTCGATCTGGCTCACAATCTGGCGCTGCGCCTGTTGCTGCCCCTGCTGGCCGCGGTGCTGTTGGCGCATCTGGCGGGAACGGTATGGCGGGCGTGGGCTGCGCGGCGGTTGGAGCCGCCCGACCGCTGGCTGCCGGGCCTCGTCGCCTGGGACGCCACTCTCGCGCCCGCTCCCGAGCAGGCCGTATGGTTCGACGCCTGCACGGATATCTGCGGTTCGCCCCGCATCGCCGAACTGGCCGGCGAGGAGGACGTCGCGGGGGTCTGCGATTGTCATCCTCGGCAGCAATGGCTGGGTTTGGCCTGGGAATTGGGGTTGCTGCTGGCCCTGGCCGCGTTGTTGCTGAACCTGTACAGCGGCTGGCAGATCGATCCCATCGTGCTGGACCCGGGCCAGAGCGTGTCCCTGGCTCCTTACGCGACCAAAGACGTTTCCCTGAGCGAGGACACCGCGCAGATCACGCTTTGTTGTCCACAGGCGACCGCGCTCGTGGCCCAAGGCGGCGTCAGCGCGGATGGTGTGGCGGTGAAGGTGGTTGCCACCGGGCGGGCTGTGCAGGCGGCCCTGCTGCGGGATGGGCGCCCCCTTCAGCTTCAGGCCATCGAGGAGAACGCCCGCGTCGCCCGTCAGCTCGTGGTGCATTTCCCCGAGGCCCGCAGCGAGCGCGCCATCGCTGCGCCCGAGGCCGGTCTCGCGTTTAGGCTGGTGGCGCTGGACGATGGCGGCGTGCGCGTTCAGGCCCTGAACGCAGACAATCAGACCCTCTTTTCCCATGACGTGTACGAGGCCAGTGCGTTGCCCCTGGGCGATGATCTGACGCTGCAACTCAAGCCCACCTCCTATGTACAACTCCGGGCCCTGGGGCGTCCCTGGACATGGTTGTTGCGGCCCGCGGGGCTGCTGATTCTAATCGGGCTGATGGCGATCTGGCGCTGGCCCTACTGGCGGCTGGGCGTCCGCGCGAACGAAGCGGGCGCGGCCATCCGCTGGCAGGGTGCGCGGCGCACGAAAGCCCAATTTCAGCAATGGCTGTCTTATCTGAGGAACACAGAGGACGCTGAGGTTTCGTCGAGAACCCAGAGGAAAGACTGAAGATGAAAGACTGGCGCTTGCGCCTTTCCGGAGAAACGAAATGACCCTTATGACCACCTCTCCCATCGTCGTCGGCGTGGCGGGCGGCAGCGGTTCGGGCAAAACCACGGTCGTGCATCGCATTCTCGACCGGGTGGGCTGGGACCGCATCGCCTATCTGCCCCATGACGCTTACTACAAGGACGCCTCCCATCTGCCCTGGAACCAGCGCATTCATCTCAATTACGACCATCCCAACTCGCTGGACAACGACCTGCTCATCGCCCATCTGAAGATGCTGCTCCGCGGCGAGCCCGTAGACGCGCCCATCTACGACTTCTCCACCCACACCCGCAGTCCCGAGACCCGTCGCGTCCTGCCCAGCCCCGTCATCCTGGTCGAGGGCATCCTCGTGTTCGTCGATCCCCGTCTGCGCGACCTGATGGATATCAAAATCTATGTGGACACGCCCGCGGACGAGCGGTTCATCCGCCGTCTGCTGCGGGATATCCGGGAGCGCGGGCGGACGGTGGAGTCGGTGGTGGAACAGTATCAGACCACCGTGCGCCCCATGCACATGAAGTTCGTTGAGCCTTCCAAGCAATATGCGGACATCATCATCCCCGAGGGCGGGCACAACGACGTGGCCATGGAGATGGTCATCGGGCGCATCGAGGCCCTATTGGCCGCGCACGAAGCCGGGACGGAGGGTTAGAGGCTGTTATGCACTTTGCTTTTCTCAAAGGTCAGGATCGCCGCATCGAGCGTTGAAATTCGCCGCAGATAACGCGGATGAAGCGGATTCTCGCGGATTTTTTAAAAGATGGCATCTTTTTCAGTAAAATCCGTGTTGATCCGTTGCATCAGTATCATCCGTGGCGAATTGAAACGCACGTCATCCACAAACTCGCATCAAATTGTCGATAAGTTCATAACAGGCTCTAGTCGGGCGGCTTTGACGCCTCCAGCCTGAATCCGGGCACGACCAGGGCGATGAGACGGTCGCCTGGCTGGGGCGCGTAGGATTCGGTGGCGGTGATCACCTTCAGGAGGCGGTCGCGGATGACGAACATGGGGATGAGCGCGTCGGCGGCGCGTTCAGCGAGGGCGTCGGGGTCGAAGGCTTCCGCCATCTCGATGATTTCCAACGTCCAGCCCGCGTTGAAGCGTTCGTTGAGCTTGCGGTAGGTCATGTCGGGCCCGAACAGCAATCGCCCCACCAGGAAATCGGGCAGGCCGTCGGCGCGTTGGCCTTCGATGGATTGGGGCGGAAGCTGGTAGACGTTGGCGCGGCCGAAGATGTCGGCCATGTGCAGGCAGGCCAGCGTGTTGACTTCGTCGTTGGAGGTGAGGGCCAGCAGCTTGCCCACGCCGCCCAGATCGATCTCCTCGACGAATTCTTCGAAGAGGATGTTGCCGCAATAGGCTTGCAATTCCTCGGCCTGGGCCAGCGTGCAGTTGCGGGGGTTGGTGTCGATAAGAACGGCTTTGAAGCCCGCGTCTTGCAGGCTTTTGGCCAGGCGCCGGGCGCCCCGATGGGCCCCCACCAGCAACGCGCCCTGCGGGTTCGCCTGCGCCAGGCCCAGGCGTCGGGCCAGGGGGCCCGCGGAGAGGCCGTAGACCAGCACCGTGCCGATGATGACCAGGAAGGTGAGGGAGACCAGTATGTCCGCGTGGGGAAAGCCCACATGCGCCAGTTCGATGGCGAAGATGGAAGCCACCGATGCAGCCACGATGCCGCGCGGGGCCATCCAGGCCAGAAAGCCTTTCTCGGCGAGGTTGAGGGAGGAGCCCAGGGTGGAGAAGAACACGCTCAGCGGTCGGGCCAGGAGGATGATCGCGGCCAGGAACAGGAGTCCGGGCCAGCCCAGGCCCAGGATGTCACCCAGTTGCAGGCGGGCGGCCAGCAACACGAAAATGCTGGATGTGAGCAGCACGCCCAGGTCTTCCTTGAACTCGATGATGTGCTTGATGGCCACCGCGTTCTGATTGGCCAGCGCCATGCCCATGATGGTGGCCGCCAGCAGGCCCGATTCCGAGGCCAGCAGGTTGGAGAGGGCGAAGACCACGATCACCGCCATCAGGGTAAACGCGTTCTGGAGATGGTCGGGGATGAGATAGTGCTTGAGCAGGTAGGCCAACCCCCTCGCGCCCGCCCACCCCAGGGCCGCACCGATGATCACAATCTGCAACAGGCTGATGACCGCCTCGCCCGTGGCCTCCCGCAGGTTGGTCTGCAAAATCGTATCGAACACCAGCAGGGCCAGGGTCGCGCCCACCGGGTCGATGAGGATGCCCTCCCACCGCAGGATGGACCCCACCGGGCCCTCGGGCCGCACATCCCGCAGCAGGGGCAGGATCACCGTGGGCCCGCTGACGATGAGAATGACTCCCAGCACCAGCGCGAGCTGGAAATCGAGTCCGATGATGAAGTGGGCTGCGGCCGCGCTCACGGCCCAGGTGATCAGCGCGCCTATGGAGATCAGCATCCAGACGACACGCTGGATCTCGGGCAGGTCCTTGAATCGCAGGCCGAGCCCACCCTCGAACAGGATGATCCCCACGGCCAGGGAGACCAGGGGGAACAACAGCTCCCCGAACAGCGCATCGGGATTGACGAACCCGAAGACAGGCCCGATGAGCAGTCCGAAGATCAGGAGCAGGAGGATGGAGGGAATGCGCAGACGCCAGGCCAGCCATTGCGCCAGGATGCCGGCGAAGATGATGATGGCCAGGCCCAGGATGAAGTCAACGGTCATCGTTCGGATAAGGGAATGAAAGGAGGGGTATTGCTTTGAAGGTAGATTGGGTAAACCTGGAAATCGGTAGACCGGTAGACCGGGAGGGCTGAATAACTGACACAACGCGTTTAGGGCTGCTTCGGTCGCTTATACTGTCGACTGAAGTCGCACATGGCAGGCCTGCGGCCAGTGGAGGCCTCCGCCGTCCAAAACGATGATGATAAAAAGGTCGCCGGAGGGCGACCATTGGCGCAATGCGCCTAAAGCGCCGCCAGTGCGCCTCCATTCTGAAGCGCCCCTGTGGTCGTCGGGCGTTTTGACAAAGTGGCGGGTACATGCTAAACAATCCATAACCGGCGTGCTCGTCGGATAATCAATAGTTAGCCTTCCTTTCGTGCAGGCGGCCCGTTCATCTTGAGCGAAAAGCAAAGGCCGCAAGCAGCGGCATGACCCGCCCCTCGCGGCCTGCGATTGGCAAACCCGCCCTACGCCGCTTTATTCCTTGTACAACCGCACGCGGCGGTTGGGTTCGCGGCCGTAGGAGTGGGAGATGAGGTTGGCCTCGCGGGCAAGCTGGTGCTGGAGCCGGCGCACTTCAGGCGGTTGCGGCGAAAGCTCCACCACGGGCGCGCCCGCCAGCACCTTCTCCACCCCGCGCATGGTCTCTTCGATGGCCAGACTGACGGGATCGGCCGTGTCCACCCGCAGGGCGAAGATGTCGGCCAGCAGGGTCTCCATCTGATGCACGGTGTTGGAGCGGAGCACGTAGATGGGGATGCCGCGCTCCTCGGCCTCGCTGATGGGCTGCGGGCGTTTGCGATAGTAGTTCTTCAGGGTGATGACCGCGGACGCCCGGCGCAGGTCATTGACGATCTCGATGGGCACGCCCAGGTTTTGGGCCGCGGAGCGCAGGCGGTTCTGGCCCACGCCGTAGGGGTAGATGCGCACGGCCCGCACCGCACCGCTGCGCTCATCCCGCGCGGACGCCCGGCTGACGTCGTAGCCGTTTTCATAGCGAGAGCGTTTGGGCAGGCCGGAGCGGTCCTTCTTCAGGGAGTCGCCCTTCTCGATGATGATCTCGCCGTTTTCGTTGCGATAGCGGGTCTCGGGCTTCAGGGGCCGGTCCCGCAGGATGGCGTCCACAGCCTTGCTCACGTCGTGATGGACGATGAGATGCTGGCGATCCACGATCTCGATGAGCACGTCGAAGGTGGGCGGGGAGCGGCGTTCCAGCACCGATTTCTGCGTGCCCCGGCGGCGGGCCTCCTCGTCCGACAGGGTGACCGATTCGATGCCGCCCACCAGGTCGGAGAGGGTGGGGTTGAGCAGGAGGTTGGCCAGGGTGCGGCCATGTGCGGTGCCGATGAGCTGGACGCCCCGTTCGGCGATGGTGCGCGCGGCCTCGGCCTCCAGCTCGCGGCCGATCTCGTCGATGACGATGACCTCGGGCATGTGGTTCTCCACGGCCTCGATCATGACCTCGTGCTGCTCGGAGGGCTTGCGCACCTGCATACGTCGGGCCCGACCGATGGCGGGATGGGGAATGTCGCCGTCGCCGCCGATCTCGTTGGAGGTGTCTACGATGACGACGCGCTTGCCCTGGTCGGCCAGGACGCGGGCGGCCTCGCGCAGAAGGGTGGTCTTGCCCACGCCCGGACGGCCCAGCAGCAGGATGCTCTTGCCGCTGGTGACGATGTCCTGGATGATGTCGATGGTGCCATACACCGCCCGACCGACGCGGCAGGTCAACCCCACCACCTTGCCCTGACGGTTGCGGATGGCGGAGATGCGGTGCAGGGTGCGGGTGATGCCCGCGCGGTTATCGTCGGTGAACTGCCCCACGCGTTCGATCACATAGGCGATGTCCGCCTCGGTGACCTCGCGGTCGAGCAGCACCCGATCGGAGTCGACATAACGGGCCTCGGGCTGTCGCCCCAGGTCCATGATGATCTCGATGAGCTCCCCTTCGTGGCCCAGTTCGCGCAGCCGGGCGCTGATTTCGGGCGGGAATACGGTCAGGAGGGCGTCCAGATCGTCGGTGATTCGGAGTTGGGTGGGTTTTGTAGGTAGGGAAGTAAGTTGTTGTTCAAGCATAGATGGTATCTTTTATCTCAATTCTCCGGCCCCATGTCGGTGGAGATGACGCCGGGAAAGGTGGTTTCAATAAGTAGACGTGTTTTGCTGGTCGCGGGTTCCTGAATGCTGACGGTGGTGTGTTTGACGAAGCGGGCCAGTTCGGTCACTTCTTCGAACCCCAGATCATGCAGGGTGACGCCCAGCGCGCTCTGATACGCCCGCACGCCGCAGTAAACGGGCTTGCCGTCGGGCCGGATGCGGGCCAGGCTCTGCGTCAACAGCGCTTCGACCATCTCGCGATCCAGGGGACTGCCCAGATAGCGGAGCCAGACGCCGCGGTTGCCGCGCTGCCAGATGGCCGCGCCCTCGACGACGCCATCGCGCTCGAAGACGAGACCCTCCGCGTGGCCAGGCTGCCACCAGTTCTGGAAGATGAGGGCGTGGTTGGCGTTGGCGTTCTTGAAGTAAGCGCCCTCGGCCTTCAGCACGACGGGCGGGGTGAAGCGGTCGGCCAGCCGTTGCAGCGCCAGGCTATCCGTCTCCCGTTGGGGGCGGACAAAAGACGCCTGGGATGACAAGGGGATTTTGATCTGCCCGCGCAGACGGAACAGGGTTTCCCGCACATAGCGCGCGAAACCGCACTCGGCCACAAGGCCCGCGGCCTCTTCCTGCGCGGGAAGACAGGCGTACAGCCGCTGGATTCCGAACTCCCCCGCGTGTGCAATCAGGTGTTCCAGTAACGCCCGCCACGTGTGGGATGCGCTGGCGTCGGCCTCCAGCGCGGGCGCGATGTAACACGCGTCTGCCTCAGGCCGACCCAGACGCTTTCTGGCTTGAATAAAGCCGTCAGGGTTTTGCGAATCGTGGGAATGACGGTGAATGAAGGTGGCCACCCCGCTGCCGTACCAGGGTACGGGCGCTCCTAGCGCCATCCACAAAGGCCAGCGCGGTTGCATCAGATGGCGTTCCAGGTGGAGAGGAACGCTTTGTCTGGCCAGTCTTTGTAGCAAATAGCTATCGCGAAATCGAAAGGGATGGATCAAGGCGCTGTGAAGATGCGGAGTGGCGGGGATGTTTCACAATCCTTATTTTACCAATTTCGAATGAAAAAAACAAGCTCGTTGTTTATGGTAACACGACCGGGCGGGGGCGCGTCCTAAAATTTTGGCAAATCGCGTTGTCATCAGAAATTCGGTCGTGCGGGCTCCACCCGGCGCTGAAGCGCCGGGCTGCAAAACAACGCCGGGTGAACCCGGCTTTTGGCGCGGGCTGGCTCTGAAAGCCCCCTTGAGGGGGCGTCGTTTCTAGCCCGGAGGTTCACCTCCGGGGCGCCAGGCGCAACGCGCCCATAATTTGGGATGCACCCACTAAGCGTTGGAGGTTGAACAGCGGGCGATTTATAATGCGCTTATGGCCACCGAACCGCCCATCCTCGATCTGCCGCTGAGCTGGGCCCGCGTCGACGCGACCGCCCCTCGGCTGCGCACCCTCCGGCTGCCTCTTTCCCGCCGCACGTGGGTTCCCTGCGCCGATATCCCCGAAGGCTGGTCGTTTCAGCAGGTGTTCGAAGCGCATTTGCGCCCGCTGCCCGGGGGCGTGATTCTGCAAGGGTGCAATGAGACCCTGGCCCGCTACGTGCGCTCTCAGGGTGGGGACGCCGCTCAGGTGGGGGTGGAGGCGGCGCTGGCCACCGACGCCCGGGCGAAGGCGTCGCTGATGGAACTGGCCCACCGCGGGCGGCGTTGGGGCGAGGTGAAAGAGCTGTTCCCCGATGAGGTCAACCGACGGAAGATGGCCGAACTATGGCAGGCGACCGCGCATGGCTCGAAACCGCAATTGCAGTGCGCATTCCGCACCGATTTCGATGAACATTTGCGGGGATTCGTATTGGTGAACGGGGAGGGAGTGTGGCTTGGGGCGCTGACGTTGTCGCAGATGAAGCCGGATTACTGGCATGTGGAATTGTTGTTGCGGCGGGAAGATGCGCCCGTGGGCGTGATGGAGGCGTTGATCCTGGATGTGAAAGCCCGACTGCGGGCGGAGGGCGCGCGCTGGTTGAGCCTGGGCACGGTTCCCTTTGTGGAAATGGCGGACCCACTGGCTGCGGGAAGCTGCCGCTGGCCCTGGCGGCCGACCTGTCGGGGACGGGCCATCGCCCGCATGGGGCGGTGGATGCGCTTCAGCTTCGATTATCAGGGGCTGTATCGGTTCAAGCAGAAGTTCGGGCCCATCTGGCGGCCTCTCTACCTGTGCGGCTGGCCCGATCTGCCCTGGCGCATCCTGCCCGACCTCTCATGGACCTCCCGCCATCTTCATCTCGTGGGGTACGCCGCCTTGCAATTGGGGGCGCGCAGGCGGCGGAGAGGAGAAAACGGCGGGAAATAATCCGAAGGGCGGGCGCGGGCGTTATTGACTCAGGATGTGTTTTTTCTGTATAATGATTTAGACGCGCCTCTCCACCTTCTTTTCCAACTCAAGGAGAAAAACAATGGAAAAACCATGGCTGCAATTCTATGACGAAGGGGTCCCAGCCTCAATCGACTATCCCCAGGTCGACTTGTGGACGCTTTTGAGCGATTCCATCAAGAATTATCCCGATCAGGTCGCCGTCCGGATGATCCTGAAGTATCTGCCCCTCGGGTTCAAGCTGGGCGTCAAGATGACTTACAAGGAGCTGGCGGATAAGGTGGACCGGTTGGCTACGGCCATGGCGGGCATGGGCATCAAGAAGGGGGATCGGGTCGCTGTACAAATCCCCAACTCGCCGGGCACCGTCATCGCCTTCCTGGCGACGGTGCGGCTGGGGGCTATTGTGGTCAATACGAATCCCATTTACACGCCCCGGGAGATGGAGCACCAGTTCAAGGATTCGGGCGCCAAGGCGGTGGTCATCTGGAACAATCTCTATCCCAAGCTGCAGGAAATCCAGAGCAAGACGGGCATCGAAAAGGTGATCATCTATCACCTGAATGATTTCATGAATCCCGTCTATGCCTATCTGCTGAAGAAGGGCATGAAGGATAGCTGGGTGGATGTGCCCGAAGGCGATGGCGTCTATTGGATGAAGACCCTGATCGCCAACAACAAGCCCAATCCGCCCAAGGTGGATATCGACACGAACGATGTGGCCCTGTTCCAGTATACAGGCGGCACCACGGGCGTGCCCAAGGCGGCCATGCTCATGCACAGCAACCTCATCGCCAATGTGATGCAGATCGACGCCTGGGTGCCCGATATGGCCCACGGCAAAGAGGTTTTCATGGGCGCGATCCCCTTCTTCCATGTCTTCGGCATGACGGTGGGGATGCTGGAGAGCCTCTATGTGGGCGGCAAGCTCGTGCTCATGCCCGACCCGCGTGATATCGAGCTGCTGATGAGCATCATTCAGGAGGAGGGCGTCACCCTGTTCCCGGGCGTGCCCACCCTGTACGTGGCCATCATCAACCACAAGAATGTGAAAAACTACAATCTCCATTCCGTCAAAGTCTGCATTTCGGGCGGCGCGCCTCTGCCTGTGGAAGTGCAGCGCCGGTTCGAGGAAATCACCAGCAGCAAGCTGCGGGAAGGCTATGGCCTGACCGAGAGCTCGCCCGTGACCCACTCCAATCCCATCTACGGGCTTTACAAGGTGGGCTCCATCGGCCTGCCCTTCCCCGATGTGGATGCCCGCATCGTCTCGCTGGACCCGGACGAGAACGGCCATTATCAGCCCCTGGGCGTTGGCGAGGAGGGCGAACTGGCTGTGCGCGGGCCGCAGGTCATGAAAGGTTATTGGAACCGGCCCGATGAGACCGCCAACGTGCTGGATGAGGAGGGCTGGCTCTACACAGGCGATATCGCCAAGATGGATGAGGACGGCTACTTCTACATTGTGGACCGCAAGAAGGACCTGATCATCGCCTCGGGCTACAACATTGTGCCGCGCGAGGTGGAGGAGGCGCTCTACGAGAACCCCAAGGTGCAGGAGGCCGTGGTCGTGGGCGTGCCCGATCCCCGACGCGGGGAGACGGTGAAGGCGTTCATCGTGCTGAAGGAGGGCGAGACCGCGACCGAGCAGGAGATCATCGCCTTCTGCAGGGAGCGCCTGGCTCCCTACAAGGTTCCCAAGCTGGTGGAATTCCGCACGGAGCTGCCCAAGTCCGCGGTGGGCAAGCTGCTGCGCCGGGCCCTGGTGGAGGAGGAGAAGCAGAAGCTGGCTGCGCAGCAGGCGGAAAAGAGCGAGTAGCCAGCGGAAGAGGCATGTTAAGATGGCGGGCGGCGGGCTCCAAGAGGGCTTGTCGCCCGCTTTGCGCGCGGGGTGGAAAATGGAAGCCGGGATTTTGCGCACTGCGTCATGAGTTTGTATAATTGCATCCAAACAAGTCAGGTTTTTGTCCGATTGCGCTATCAAACGACCCTGCAACGATGCACGTCATGTCAAAGCCCGGCCCAACGAAGGGCTTTCATCGGATTGCGCCGACCTTCTGGCCGGTTCGTCGTTCGCGTGGGGAGATGTTTCCAAATTCAGGAGAGCGAAGGCAGGTTCCCGAGATCCAACCGTCAACAGCGTGAGCCGGACCCGCTCGAATCATTCGGGCCTGTTTCCGGTCATCACGTTTCATCAACGCATTCATCTCGACCCAAGTAAGGAGAGGCAATATGCGCTATCTGGTTTGTATCAAACAAACGCCGGACACGGCGGAGCTTCCCAAGATCTCGCCGGAAGAGGCCGCGTCCGGGAAGCTGAGCGTGAATCTCGTGGTCAATCCGTGGGATGAGCACGCCATCGAGGCGGGCTTGCAGCTCATGGAGAATTACGGCGGGACGACCGGCGCGGTCACCGTCGGCGAAGAGGGCGCGATCGACGCCCTGCGCAGCGCCCTGGCCATGGGATGCAAGGACGCGACCCTGGTGAAGCATGACGATGAGATCGACGCCTGGGGCGTGGCCGAACTGCTGGCCGCCGCGGTCAGGCATGACGGCGATGTGGATGTCGTGCTCACCGGGCAGATGACGGTGGACGGCAACTCGGGCGCTGTGCCCGTGGCCCTGGCTCGCAAGCTGGGCTGGCCTGTGCTCACCGGCGTCGCCAAGGTCGTGGAACTGACCGATGACAGCATCACCGTGGAGCGGGTGGTGGGTCAGGCCCGGCTGACAGTGAAAGCTCCTACGCCCGTGGTGGTCTCGGTTATCAAGGAGATCGGCGAACCCCGCTATCCCACGTTCATCAACATTCGCAAGGCCGCCCGGGTGAAGATTCCCGAACTGACCGCGGAGGAGCTGGGCGTGGATGTGCCTGCGCCCGTGGTGCACATGAGCAACTTCCGCAAGCCGCCCGCCCGCGACGCTCATGTGAAGTTGTTCGAGGGCACGCCGCAGGAAGCCGCCGCTGCGCTCATCGACGCGCTGCTCGAAGAAAAAGTGCTGTAAGGAGGATTGGACCATGAAATTCCTGGTTTATATTGAAACCGATCTGGGCGACGTGGTCGCCAGCAGTTGGGAGGCCCTGGGCGCGGCCCTGAGCCTCAGCGACGATGTGGAAGCTGTGGTCATCGGCGACCGGGTCAGCGTGGCCGCGGAGGAAGCCGTCGAGCGCGGGGCCAAGAAGGTCTATGTGGTCGAGGACGAGACCCGGGCCATGTTCGATCTGGAGCGCTGTCTGGCCGATGTGAAAAATGTGCTGAGCATGAGCGGCGCGGATGTGTTCCTGGCCTCGCATACGAACAATGGCCGGGATCTGGCTGCGGCTCTGGGCGTGGGGTCAGGCGCGGGCGTTATCGCCGACGCGCTGGAGCTGAGCCTGGAGGATGGCAGGCTCAAGGGCGTGCGCGGCATCTATTCCGGCAATATCCTGGTGGACGTGACCGTGGATGGCTCGCCCCAGATCGCGACGCTGCGCCCGCGCGCATTCGCTCCCGCGGAGAAGGCGGAGGGCCGCAGCGCGGAGGTCGTGCTGGTGGACCCGATGGACGTGGACAGCCCCTACGAGGTGCTGGGCGTGCAGCGGGCCGAGAAGGGTGAGATCAGCCTCACCGAGGCCAGCATCATCGTCTCCGGCGGCCGCGGCGTGGCCAAGGACCCCGAGCTGGGCTTCGACCTGATCCGCGAGCTGGCGGGCGTGTTGGGCGGGGCCGTAGGCGCGTCCCGCGCGGCCGTGGACGCTGGCTTCATCTCCTACGACCATCAGGTGGGGCAGACGGGCAAGGTCGTCCGGCCCGACCTGTATATTGCCTGCGGCATCAGCGGCGCGGTGCAGCACCTGGCGGGCATGGGCTCCAGCAAGATCATCGTGGCCGTCAACAAGGACCCCGAAGCCCCCATCTTCAGCGTGGCCAACTACGGCATCGTGGGCGACCTGTTCGAGGTCGTGCCTGCGCTGACCGAGGCCGCTCGCGAGAAGCTGGGCAAGTAAAAAGAAACCTCGGAGGTCTCGCCAGACCTCCGAGGTTTCATGCCAGCGCCGACACTCGGTGCGTCATATTTGAAATTCAGTAATTCATGATTTCTGCTGGCCCGCCGATTAAAATCAGGGCTGGGGGCCTTTGGCCGCCTGTCTGCCTGCGCAGACAGGCCCAAACGAGCGGGTAATGTCCCCGAAGGGGGACATGCGGCGGAACGCCCTTAGACCCGAAGTCATTCAGCGTGCGTTTGCGGACGAAATCGTGATCTATTGAGATTGTTGATCTGCGCGCTTCTTGCTCGGCGGCAGGGGGATGGACGCCTGGAGCTGCACCCGGCCATAGCGCCACTTCACCCAGGCCAGGATGAGCGCCGCCCCTATCAGGATGGCGACATTCCCGATCATGCCCGCCTCCGGCCCGAACGCGCCCCCGGTCCACAACTCGGGCCCGCGCTGCTGAATAGCAATAAACGTAACCTGGTTGACGGGCGTGCCGCTGACGGGGAACCCGAACACGTTCCCTTCGAAAAAGTTCCAGGCGATGTGCAGACCGATGGGTATGGCCAGATCCCTGGTGATCACATAGCCCAGGCCCAAAAACAACCCTGCCAGCACAAGGTTGATGATGCTGATGGCTGTGGCGTTGGGGTTGCTGGCGTGGGCCAATCCGAAGAAGCTGGAGGAGAACAGCCAGGCCAGAGCCAGAGCGATGGCGGGCGTCCAGAACTTGAAATTCAGCCCCTCAGCCAGATTGTGAAGCAGATAGCCGCGGGAGAGCAGCTCCTCGAAGACGCCTACGGCCAGAAAAAGGCCCGCGGCCGTGAGGATGCTGGCGGCGAAGGTGGATCCTGCGGGCGCCTGCATGGTTCCGGTCACCTGCACCCACCCCAACAAGGACTCGACCACGAAAATGCCCGTCATCAGCAACGCGCCCAGCCCCAGGCCGAAGGCCAGGTCCAACCACCACCGTTTGCCCAGCCGAAAGCCGTAATCGCTGAACGGGCGACGATCCACCCATCGCCCGATGATGAACAACGTCACAATCAGGGCGATGAGCATGAGCCACTCGCTCAACGCCCATCCCGAGATGAAACCGGGCCCTTCGCCCTTTTGCAACGCTTCCAGCAAAGTCGGGGCAATGAAATAAAGCAGGGCCTGGGCGGCGGCCAGGGCGGGGGCCAAAACCAGCAAAAAGACGAGAAAACGCCAGACCAGGCGCAGACGGCGTTCTTCGCCGTTCCAAAAGAGGGATTTGATGATATCCATGCGATGAAACCTCCTGTTCCGTAAAATAGCGTGGGTTAAGGGAAGTCCGCCAGGCCAACGTTGGCCGAGACGTCAGCCGTCGTGATGCCGTAATGCGTAATCCGTGAGATCGTCACGCATCACTCATCACGCCATCAACTTTCCGCTCCCGTGGCATCATTTGTCTATCTTCCATTACGACGCATGTCCGCACAGGGTTTCAGGCCCGGTAACTGCTAACGTACCCCGGTTAACAAACCACAAAGAGCGCAAAGGCGCTGAGAACACGAAGGAAAAATGTATCAATTCCCCTTTGTGTCTTAGTGTCCTTAGTGGTTTTCGGGTGACAACCCTAGTAGTTACCAGGCCCGGCAAGTAAAAAGCCTCCGAGGCTGGCGTCGCCTCGGAGGCGGGTTAGGGGTTCAGATGCGCGGACGCAACGCCCGAAGCTGCCGGAACAGCTCCTTTTCCTGCTCCGTCAGGTTCTTGGGCAGCTTGGCCGAGACCTCGACATAAAGATCGCCGCGCTGGTCGGGATGCTTCAGGTTGGGCATGCCCTTGCCCCGCAGCCGAAAGGTCTTGCCGTTGTCGGTCTCGGGCGGGATGTTGAGGATGACCGGGCGATCCAGAGTGGGAACCTGCACCTCGCCGCCCAGGATGAGGGTGTAGAGGTCCACAGGCAATTTCAGGCGCAGGTTGTCGCCCTCGCGCTGGAAGCGGGCGTGGGGCAGGACGTGGATCTTGAGATAGAGATCGCCCGGCTTGCCGCCATTGCGGCCCGGCTCGCCCTTGCCCGCGACGCGCACCCGGGAGCCGGTCTTGACCCCGCGCGGGATTTTCACTTCGATGCGTTCGCCATCCATCTGCAACACCCGGGACGTGCCGTGGTAGGCTTCTTCCAGGGTAATGTCCACGGGATGCTCGATGTCGCGACCGCGCATGGGACGGGCGCGGCCGCCCGCGGTGTGCACGCCGCCCATGCCGCCAAAGATATCCTCGAAGTCGCCCGTGCGGGCGCTGCGGCGGCCGCCCATGCCGAACAGGGCCTCGAAGAAGTCGGAGAAGCCGCCACCGCCGCCACCGAACATCTCCTCCAATTCTTCGGGCGAGACGGTGCGGTAGGTGGCTCCGCCGGGCGCGCGGCCTCTAGCGCCCGTCTGCCATTGCTGCCAGAAGTCTTCGGGCCGACCTCCCGCGCCGGTGAAGTTCTTCCATTGCGCGCCAAACTGGTCGTATTTCTTGCGCTTTTCGGGGTCGGAGAGGACCTCGTAGGCCTCGTTGATCTCCTTGAACTTTTCTTCGGCGTTGGGATCGTTGGGATTGGCGTCGGGGTGATATTGGCGGGCGAGCTTGCGGTACGCCTTTTTTATCTCTTTCTCGGTTGCGGTGCGAGGCACGCCGAGGATTTGATAGTAGTCTTTGTATTCCATGTGCGATAAATCCTCTCGGATAAGATTAATTACCAAAGACTGTAACTGCTAAGGTATCGCCACCACTTTTTGCCACGAAGACACGAAGAAAAGCCAAGGCACGACGTATTTTCCTTGATTTTTCCTTCGTGTCTTCGAAAAACTTCGAGCCTTCGTGGCTTTTGGCGGCCTAAAGTTAAGTACGTTAGCAGTTACCAAAGACTAAAGATTAATCTTCAGTCTTTAATCTTTAGTTTGCCACCAGCACGCGGGCAGGCCGAATGACCCGCCCATCCAAAGTATAGCCTCGTTGCAGCACTTTGGCCACATGCCCGCTGGGCGTGTCCGGGGCGTCGATGACGCCCACGGCTTCGTGCAGTTCGGGGTTGAATTCCTCGCCCACGGGGTCGATGACCTGCACGCCGTACTTGCTCAAGGTGTCGAGAAACGCCTTGAGGGTGAGCTCGACGCCCTGGCGCAGGGCTTCGACGTCCTGCCCCTCGCCGCTATGGGCCAGGGCCGCTTCCAGATGGTCGGCCAGGGGCAGCAGGTCGAGGATCATTCGGGAGCGCAGGTCTTCATGACGCTGGGCGTAGCGCTTTTCGATGCGCTTTTTCGTATTTTCGAGATCGGCTTGCAGGCGGGCGTATTGCTCCTGCCAGTCGATTTCATGAGCCGCTTTTTGCTGTTCGATTTCGTCGGTGGAAATGGGTTGTTGGGGTTTGGTTCGGGTTTCAGTCATGTTTTCTGGGTTGTCCTCCGCTGTCTGGGATGGCGTTGGGCGCGGTTCATCCGCGCGGCGCACTTTGATGCGCTTGACGGGCCGGCGCCGCTGGATGATAGTGGGGTTGTAGCGGGGATCGAGGGCGCTACGGAAATAAGGATCGTAAGGCATGATGCGATGAATGGCAAAGCTGAGTAGTGAAAGATGGGGTTGACAATATAGTCAATATGCTATACAATCTGATTACTAATTTGTCACTTTTCGAAAAGATCGTTATTTTTTGCGATAAGGTCGAGGAAAACTCATGTTAATCGAATTTACAGTTGGTAATTTCCGTTCCTTTTTCTCATCCATGACATTAAGCATGGTGGCTTCGAAATTGAAAGATGGGGGGGCGCTCGATCGAGATCCCTTGATAAAAATGGAAAAATGGGATTTGTTACGAAGCGCAGGGGTATTTGGGCCGAACGCCAGTGGAAAAAGCAATTTGATTAGAGCCCTGGGATATATGCGGTTTTTCGTATTGAAGTCAGCAACCGGCTTGCAACATGGGGAATCGACGCGCGTGCAACGTTTTGCGTTGAAAAATGAGGCCAGAAAACAACCTGCTTTTTTTCAGATTGTATTTTTCGATAAGGAGGGGGTGCAATATCGCTATGGCTTTGAGCTGGACGAAAAGCAAATTCACGCAGAATGGCTTTATCGCACCAGGAAACGAGAGGTGCGCCTGTTTCTTCGGGAAGGACAGACATTTGAAATTTCAAGCAGGTTTTCGAAAGAGGAGCGCGGATTGGAGAAATTAACGCGCCCCAACGCGCTTTTCCTCTCTGTGCTTGCTCAATTCAACAGTCCGTTGGGAGGACGATTGTTGCAATGGTTTCGGAAAAATTTGGGAGTCGTATCAGGCATCGATGACGAACGCTATCTTCCTTTTACCTTGCGACGTATGAGCGAAGATCGTTCCTTTCATCGGAAAATAGTGACCTTACTAAAGCTTGCGGATATTGGCATTCGAGATGTCCGTATTGAAGCGCTCAAAGTGAGAGATCCCTCCGTGCCAGAAGATGTGCAACGATTTTTTGAATTTCTGGCTCAACAGGACGGAAAGGCATTGGATGAAATTACTCTCCGCAGGGCAAAAATGTCGCATACGGTCTTCTCGGAAACCTCGCCTGTCGGCAAGGTTGAATTTGATCTAAATGAAGAGTCTGCCGGCACGCAGAAATTTTTTGCTCTATTAGGACCTATCATCGACACTTTGGAACGCGGTAGCGTACTGGCTGTTGACGAGTTCGATGCTCGTTTACATCCTATGCTGACGCGAGAACTGATCAAGCTTTTCAACTCGCCCGAGACGAATCCTCATCATGCGCAATTGATTTTCGCCACGCATGATGTGAGCCTGTTGGGAGAAAGGTTATTGCGCCGAGACCAAATCTGGTTTACCGAAAAGACGCGGTTCGGAGAGACAGAGCTTTACTCTCTGGCGGAAATAAAGGAGCGAAAAGATGCGTCATTTTTGAAAAATTATCTTTTAGGACGGTATGGCGCCGTGCCTTACATTGGTGGTTTGCGCGCTTTTGTGGAACAGGAGATGCAAGATGGGACGAAAAAAGAAGTCCGGTCAGCGGAAGCTGCGTGATAAGGGGCAGAAACTGCGAAGAAGACAGGTTGCGTTCCGACAGCAGCGCCAACGTTTTCTTATCGTTTGCGAAGGTGAGAAAACAGAGCCAAACTATTTTCATAGTTTTCGCGCGCAGGCGGATGTCCGAGTGATCGGTATAGGCAGAGACACCATCGATGTGGTTGAACATGCCCGGAAGTTGCAGCAGAAGGCCATTCAAAGGGATGCAGGATATGATCAGGTATGGGCAGTTTTTGATCGCGACGATTTCTCCGCAGATAAATTCAACAGGGCCATACAAATTGCCCGAAACAACGGAATTGGCGCAGCTTATTCGAATCCATCTTTCGAACTTTGGTTCCTGCTTCATTTCGAAAATCATCGCAGCCCTTTGACTCGCAAGGAGTGCGAAACCAGACTTTCGAAACACTTGGGCGAACGATATCGAAAAAATCAAATAGGGATGAGAGAACAACTGCAGGCGTTTGAACAACATGCGATTGAACGAGCAGAAGGTCTTTGCCGCTCATACAAATTTCACAATCCGGCCAGAGACAATCCCTGCACCACGGTTTATCAACTTGTCAAAGAGCTGAATAAGCATAGCCGTTAGCAAAACGGGCGGAAGTCTTGGCGACTCCCGCCCGCGTGTGGGGTCTGGAGAACCGCGGGCCACGCCCGCAGCAGGGCGGGACGTGACCTGCGGAGAGTTTTAGACTTCCCGGAAGTCGCCTTCGACGACCTCTTCGTCGCCGCCAGGACCGGGCTCGGGGCCCGCTGCGGATCCGCCGTCAGCGCCGGGCGTGGGACCGGCCGCGGCCTGCTGGCTATAAAGCTGCTGGCTCAGGGCGTGGCTGGCCGATTGCAGTTGCTCGGTGAGGCTGCGGATGCGATTGATGTCGTCGCCCTCCATGGCCTCCTTCAGCTCGGCGATCAGGTTCTCGATCTGGCCCTTTTCGGTGGGCGGAACCTTGTCACCCAGTTCCTTGAGCATCTTCTCGGTGGCGTAAATGGTGCTGTCCGCGGTGTTGCGGGCGTCGATGAGCTGACGGCGCATCTCATCCTCACGTTCGTGCGCTTTGGCCTCGCGCACCATCTGTTCCACTTCCTCTTCGCTCAGGTTCGTGGTGGCCGTGATCTTGATGCCCGTCTCCTTGCCCGTGGCCTTGTCTTTCGCGGTCACGTGCAGGATGCCGTCGGCGTCGATGTCGAAGGTGACTTCGATCTGCGGCACGCCGCGAGGCGCGGGCGGGATGCCGTCCAGCCGGAAGGTGCCCAGGAGCTTGTTGTCCTTGGCCAGGGGGCGTTCACCCTGCAACACGTTGATGTCCACCGCGGTCTGGTTGTCTTCCGCGGTGCTGAAGATCTCGGTCTTGCGGGTGGGGATGGTGGTGTTGCGGGGGATGAGCACCGTCATCACGCCGCCCAGGGTCTCGACGCCCAGGCTCAGCGGGGTCACGTCCAGCAGCAGCACGTCCTTGACCTCGCCAGCCAGCACGCCCGCCTGGATGGCGGCGCCGATGGCGACCACTTCGTCCGGGTTCACGGATTTGTTGGGCTCTTTGCCCGTGAGGCTGCGCACCAGGTCCTGGATCATAGGCATGCGGGTGGAGCCGCCCACCAGGATGACCTCATCCAGGTCGCCCGTCTTCAGACCGGCGTCGCGCAGGGCCTGTTCGAAGGGGCCGCGGCAGCGCTGCACCAGGTCCTCGGTGAGCTGTTCGAACTTGCTGCGGGTCAGCTTCATCTGCAGGTGCTTGGGACCCGAGGCGTCCGCGGTGATGAAGGGCAGGTTGATCTCGGTCTCCTTGACGCTGGAGAGTTCGATCTTGGCCTTCTCCGCGGCCTCGCGCAGCCGCTGCAGGGCCTGACGATCCTTGCTCAGATCGATGCCCTGGTCCTTCTTGAATTCCTCGACCATCCAATTGACGATGCGTTCATCCCAGTCGTCGCCGCCCAGGTGGGTGTCGCCGGCCGTGGATTTCACTTCGATGACGCCGTCGCCCACCTCGAGCACGGACACGTCGAAGGTGCCGCCGCCCAGGTCGAAGACGAGGATGGTCTCCTCCTTCTTCTTGTCCAGACCGTAGGCCAGGGCGGCCGCGGTGGGCTCGTTGATGATGCGTTTCACTTCCAGGCCCGCGATCTTGCCGGCGTCCTTGGTGGCCTGACGCTGGCTGTCATTGAAGTACGCGGGCACGGTGATGACCGCCGCGGTCACGGGCTCGCCCAGATAGGCTTCCGCGTCCTTCTTCAGCTTAGCCAGGATCATGGCGCTGATCTCCTGGGGGGTGAAGGTCTTGTCCACCACCGGTGCGTAGACGCGGGCGTCGCCTTGCGGACCGGGGACGATCTTGTAAGGCACCATCTCCATGGTGCGTTTGGTCTCCGGATCATCGAAGCGGCGGCCCATGAGGCGTTTGATGGAGTAGAATGTATTTTCGGGATTGACGATAGCCTGGCGCTTGGCGGTCATGCCCACCAGACGCTCGCCATTTTTATTGAAAGCCACGACGGAGGGCGTCGTGCGTCCACCTTCTGCATTGGGAATCACCGTCACATCACCGCCTTCCATCACTGCGATGACGCTGTTGGTGGTGCCGAGGTCGATGCCTACAACTTTTGCCATTTTGAATCCTCCTCAGGATAGGGTAATTTTTGCGAATATGAATGCGCGGGGGCAGAATTTCCCGCCCGATTGTTTGCTGTCTAAAGCATACGCCAGGAATATATGCAGGATATTAGGGTTGCATTAGCAAAGTATATGAGGTGGGAGGTTCGATTTTTGTCCTGACCGCGTGGTATACTGCTTTGGAAATAGCGCTGCGCTCGTCTGCAAAAGCAACCCGAAGCCCACGTTGAGCGAGTCTGCCACGGACGTGATGCGTGAAAACGTGAAACGTGAGGCTCTTACGCATCACGCATCACGTTTCACGGCCCGCCAACCTGGCCGCCTCCGCCTCTTTTCATCCCACAACCGGTCTGCATCCCCCTGCCATGTCCGGCGATCTTCTCACCCTGGAACTCACCTTTGTCGAGCTGTTGCTGCTGGTTTTCGTGGTGGCGATGCTCGCCCATCGCGTGCGATTGCCCTACACCGTGGCGCTGGTGTTGGTGGGACTGGCCCTTTCCTTTCAGCAGGCCATTCAGTTTGAGCTCACGCCCGAGATCATCCTCCTGCTGTTCCTGCCGCCCCTGGTGTTCGAGGCGGCCCTGCATATCGACTATCACACCTTCCGCAAGGTGCTGACGCCGGTGCTCCTCCTGGCGGTGTTCGGGGTGCTGATCACCATGGGGATTGTGTATGGGTTGTTATCGGCGACGGGATTGTTGGACTGGCGCACAGCTCTGATCTTCGCTTCCCTCATCGCGGCCACCGATCCGGTGGCTGTGGTGTCGTTGTTCAAGGCGTTGGGCGCGCCCAAACGCCTCGCCACCCTGGTGGAAAGCGAAAGCCTGTTCAACGACGCCACCACCATCGTGCTCTTCCATCTTGTCACGGCCGCGGTGCTGGTGCATGGCGGCTCTGAAAGCGGAACCGATCTGATGGCCGCGGTGCAGCAATTCTTGCTTGTGTCCCTGGGAGGGATGGGCATCGGCGTCGTAGCGGGCGTCCTGGCCAATCAGATCTTCGCCCGGGTGGATGACCATCTCATCGAGATCACCCTCAGCACGATTGTGGCTTATGGCGCCTATCTGCTGGCGGAGCAATTTCACCTCAGCGGCGTGTTAGCCGTGGTTTTCGCGGGCATGCTCATTGGCAACCGCAGCGATCGCAGCATGTCGCCGACGACGCGCATGGTGCTGATGAATTTCTGGGAATATATCGCCTTTCTCGCCAACAGTCTCGTGTTTATTCTCATTGGCATGGAGGTGGTGTTTCCCAGGATGGAGAAGGGCGTCATGTTGCTCATTGCCGCCGCGGTGGCTGCGGTGTTGTTCAGCCGGGCGGTGTCGGTGTATGGGCTGAGTTTCGTCAGCCGGTTGCTTCGTAACCGCGTGCCCATTTCCTACCAGCACGTGCTCTTTTGGGGCGGATTGCGCGGCGCGGTCAGCCTCGCCCTGGCCCTGAGCATCTCCCGAACATTTCCTGGCCGCGACACCGTGCTTACCCTGACCTTCGCGGTGGCGCTCTTCACCCTGCTGGTTCAGGCCACGACCATCAGCCCCTTGCTGCGCAAGCTGGGGCTCATTGGCCAATCGGAGGAGGCGCGGGCCTATGAGCGGCTACACGCCCGTCTGTTGGCTGCCCGCGCGGCCTATCATCGCCTGCAGGCGCAGGCCGACCAGGGCGCGCTTGATCCCGCCGCCTGGAAGATCATCGAATCGGAATTGAACGACCGCATTCAGGCTCTCAAGCAGCAATTAGAGCAATTCGCCGAGGCCCATCCCGACTTGGTGGCCAGAATCACGACCTCCTTGCGCCGCGAAGCCCTCATCATTCAGCGGGCGACGATATCGGACCTGGCCCGCGAAGGCGTCATCAGCGATGATGTCGCCCGCGAGCTCATCGCTGAAATCGATGCTGAGATCGACGAATTGAAACGCTCCCCCGCGCCCCTTCCTGCGAGCAGCGAGACGTAAATATGGATGAGCGTGTAGTGCATCCATGCAAATGAAAAGGCCTCGCGGCCAGGGCGACGCGGGAAGCCAGTCACGTAATGCGTAATGCGTGATGCGTAATGACCTCACGGATTACGGATTACGCATCACGTTCGTTGCAGACTCGCCTAACGTCGGCCTGGCGATCCTTCCGCTACTGACGATCATTCCTATTTTCATAGCAACCATCCTTCACTCAAACCCGAGGTAATCTCATGCCAAAATCACCCCTTCTTCCCTGGGATCAATCGCCCGATCCCCGCGCTATCCTCAAGGAAAGCGACCCTGAAGTCTATCAGGCCATCGAATTGGAGCGCCGCCGCCAGCAGGACCACATCGAGCTCATCGCTTCCGAAAACTATGTGAGTCGGGCTGTGTTGGCTGCGGATGGTTCCGTGATGACCAATAAATACGCGGAGGGCCTGCCTGGCGCTCGTTATTATGGCGGGTGTGAGTATGTGGATATCGTAGAAAGGCTGGCCATCGAACGAGCGAAAAAGCTCTTTGGCGCTGACCATGCCAATGTGCAGCCTCACGCGGGCGCGCCCGCCAATATCGCCGCTTACATGGCCCTGCTCAAACCAGGGGACTCTGTCCTGGGCATGAAGCTGGATCACGGCGGGCATCTCACCCATGGCGCCAAATTCAATATCAGCGGCAAGATATGGGATTTCCATTTCTACGGCGTCGATCCCAAAACGGAGATGCTGGATTACGACGCCATTCGCGATCTGGCGAAAGAAGTGCGACCCAGGCTGATCCTGGCCGGGGCCAGCGCTTATCCTCGTTTTATCGATTTCAAGACGCTGCGAGAGATCGCAGACGAGGTCGAGGCTTATCTCATGGTGGATATGGCCCACATTGCCGGCCTGGTCGCGGCCAAACGCCACCCCGATCCTGTCCCCTACTGTGACGTGGTGACCACCACCACCCATAAGACCCTGCGCGGGGCCCGCGGCGGCATGATTTTGTGCAAGGCGGAATGGGCTCGCAAGGTGGACAAGGCGGTGTTCCCCGGCTTGCAAGGCGGGCCATTGATGCATCAGATCGCGGGCAAGGCCGTGGCTCTGGGCGAAGCGCTCCAACCTTCCTTCAAAGTCTATGCCCAAAACATTCTCGACAACATGCAGGCCATGGCCGAAGAGCTGGCCGCGGGCGGGCTGCGTCTCGTCTCCGGCGGTACAGACAACCATCTCGCCCTGGTGGACGTGACGCCCTTTGGCATCGGCGGCGCGGTGGCGGAAGACGCGCTAGGCCGGGCTGGCATTACCATCAACAAGAATCTCATCCCCTACGACACGCGCAAGCCCATGGACCCGAGCGGCATTCGCGTGGGCTCCCCGGCCATGACGACGCGTGGCCTGGGCCAGGAGGAATTCCGCCAGATCGCCCGCTGGATGATTCAGGTGCTGCGAGACCCCGAAAACGACGCCCTGGCCAGCGGCATCAAAGCCCAGGTCAAGGACATGCTGGCCGCATTCCCCGTGCCGGGATAAAAGTCGGTTTGCTTCACCGAAATCTCCCGTTCCACGAAGGCGCGGGGCGCTAATCTTCGTCAAACGCCATGCGCGGGGTAGGCGTAAGGCGTTTGACGAAAATTGGTTTCGGAATAGGTTGACATCCAGTAATGATGCCGTTATGCTTGGATTGGAGGTAGTTTCCCATGAAGAATTACGAATTCACCATCATTATCGAGCCTGATGAAGAGGGCTTTCACGCCTTCGTTCCCATATTACCAGGCTGCCATAGCTTTGGCGCGACCGTCGAAGAAGCTCGGAAACGGATTGCCGAGGCTATTGAGTTACACATCGAGAGCATGTTGGAAGATGGCGAGTCCATTCCTGTGGAGCATGAGCCCATGTTTATCTCTCGTCATGTTGTATCCGCTGTATCATGAGCCCCAAATTACGTCGCGTTACCGGCAAAGAACTGATCAAAGCGCTACGGAAGGCGGGATTTGAAGTAAAACGTCAACGGGGAAGCCATGTGCACATGAAGCGGGAACAGGATGGCAAGCGCTTAACTGTGCCTGTCCACGCAGGCCAGGTGATTCCAATTGGCACCTTGCGCGCCATTTTGCGGGATGCTGGCATTACCTCGAAGGAGTTTGAGAAGTTACTCGAGTGAATTTCTGTTCCGAAAATAGCGTTGCGTTGGTTTGCAAAAGCAACTCGAAGCCCACGTCGAGCGAGTCTGCTACTGACGTGATGCGTAATCCGTAATCCGTGAGGTCATTACGCATCACGCATTACGGGATTGGCTTCCTGCGCCAACCTGGCTGACACGCTGGCACGCTTTCACGCGTTTTCGACAAATTTCATCTTTACAATCGTTGTTCCCGCGGGCAGAAGTGGGTGCTGCGCCCGCCCACGATGATGCGCTGGATGGGCGCGCCGCAGGAGGGACAGGGTTCGCCCGTGCGCCGGAACACTTGCAGGCTGTTCTGAAAGCTCCCCACCGACCCGTCCGGGCGACGGTAGTCGCGCAGGGTCGTGCCCATTTCGGCCAGGGCCTGGGTCAAGACCTCTTTCACTGCGACGACCAGCCGTTCGATATCAGTCCGGTCGAGGGAGCCGCCCGGGCGCAGGGGATGGATGCGGGCCCGAAACAGGGCCTCGTCCGCGTAGATATTGCCGATCCCGGCCACGATGCGCTGGTCCAGCAGCAGGGATTTGATGGCCGCGGTGCGTTTCGCCAGGGTGCGGGCGAGATAGTCGGGATTGAAATCATCGCTCAGGGGCTCGGGCCCGAGCCTGCCCACGATCTCCTCCGGATCCTCCACCAGATACACTCGCCCGAACTTGCGCTGATCCTCGAACCGCCATTCTCTGCCGTCATCCAAATGGAAGATAAGCCGATCGTGAGGCCGGATCGGATCATCTGGAGCGACGACGCGCACCTTGCCCGTCATGCGCAGGTGCATCACCAGCCAGCGATCGTCATCCAGGCGAAAGAGCATGTATTTTCCCCGCCTTCCCACCTCTTCCACCCGCCGATCCTGCATCCAGGCCCGGAAGAGCGCGGGCTCGGGGCGATCCACCACGCCCGGCCACAGCAGCGTCACGTCGCGGATGGTTCGACCGACCACGTGGGGCGCGAGCGCGTCGAGGATGGTCTGGACTTCGGGCAGTTCGGGCATGGGGGGATTGTACGGGCGCTTGGAGATCGTGTCAAGGGGGGCGGGAACGTGAGGGGAACCAACGTGGCGCGATGCTTTCTTGGCGTGAAACGTGAAAACGTGAGGCGTGAAGTCGTCACGCCTCGTAACTGCTAACGTACTTGACTTTAGGCCGCCAAAAGCCACGAAGGCTCGAAGTTTTTCGAAGACACGAAGGAAAAATCAAGAAAAATACGTCGTGTCTTGGCTTTTCTTCGTGTCTTCGTGGCAAAAAGTGGTGGCGATACCTTAGCAGTTACCACGCCTCACGAATTACGCATTACGGCAATGCAAACACGTCCGAAATCGCCTTCTACGGCTTCGGTTTACAACGCCAACATGCTTTCCTCGATGCCATGACGCGATGCGTTGGGAGGCGTTTCATTTTTGCGAAAATCGCCCGGTTTGTTGTAGCATGACTTCCAATTGGCGTCTCCTGAACCTTCATCATGCCTCAAGGAGTGTCCCATGCTCACATTGATCGAAAAACTTATTTTCGCAGTGCTTGTTCTCGCCACGATTTACAATGGCTATTGGGCGTTTTACAAGGTTTATCTGGTGATTCGCCGGGGTCAGGGCGAGCCCGGTGACGATGATATCAAGAAGCGGGCCTGGAACGCCTTCGTCAACTGGGTGACATTGCGGCCTGTGTGGAAGACCCGTCCTGTTTCGAGCCTCTTCCATGCATTTGTGGCCTGGGCATTTATGTTCTATTTCCTGGTGAATTTCGGGGATATCGTGCAGGGCTATTTCCCCATCAAGTTTCTGGGCGAAGGTTTCATCGGCAACGCGTATCGTTTTATCGCCGACGTGTTGAGCGTGGCTGGACTCATCGGCATGACCTATTTCCTGGTGCGTCGCTTCTTGGCTCATGATCCTCATCTCGAATTTCATGACAACATCAGGCTGCACGAGAAGGTGTTGGCGGGCGGATTGAAGAAGGATTCCCTCATCGTGGGCTTGTTCATCCTCTTCCATGTGGGCTTTCGCTTTCTGGGTGAGAGCTTTACCATCGCCCACGAGGGGCTGGACCCCTATCAGCCCTTCGCCTCTGCGGTGAGCAGTCTGTGGGCGGGCCTGCCCGACACGACGCTGGTCTTCTGGCAGCACGCGTCCTGGTGGATTGCGCTGGGGCTGATCCTGGCTTTCATCCCCTATTTCCCCCACAGCAAGCACTTCCATCTGATCATGGCGGGCGTCAATTTCCTGACGAAGCCGGAACGCCCGGCCCTGGGCGCGCTGGAGCCCATCGATTTTGAGGATGAGAGCATCGAGCAGTTTGGCGCGGCCAAACTCACCGATCTCACCTGGAAGGGCATTCTGGACCCCTACGCCTGCATCATGTGCAACCGCTGTCAGGATGTGTGTCCGGCCTACACCACGGGCAAGGAGCTTTCCCCTTCGGCCTTGGAGATCAACAAGCGCTATTACATCAACGATCATGTGGATAAACTAGCCAGTGGCGGCGAATGTGAGCTCAAACTGCTGGATTTCGCCCTGACCGAGTCGGCGGTATGGGCCTGCACCACCTGCGGGGCCTGTGTGGAGATTTGTCCCGTTGGGAACGAGCCCATGTTCGATATCCTCCATATCCGCCGCAACCAGGTGCTGATGGAGAGCGATTTCCCGGCCAAACTGCAAACCGCGTTCACGGGCATGGAGCGCACGGGCAATCCCTGGAAGCTGAGCGCTTCGGACCGCATGAATTGGGCCAAGGGGCTGGATATCCCCACGGTGGATGAGAATCCCGATTTCGATGTGCTGTGGTGGGTGGGCTGTGCGCCCGCCTATGACATGCGGGCCCAATCCACGGCCAAGGCTTTCGCCAGGATTTTGAAGGAAGCGGGCGTCAATTTCGCGGTGCTGGGCGAGCGGGAGATGTGCTGCGGCGATTCCGCCCGCCGGGCCGGGAACGAGTATCTCTTCTTCGAATTGGCCACGCAGAATGTGGAAACCCTGAACGAGGTCAAGGCCAAGAAGATCGTCACCACCTGCCCCCACGGTCTGAACACCCTGGCCGCGGAGTATGGCGCGTTCGGCGGACATTACGAGGTCATTCATCACTCCCAAATGATCGATGACCTGATCAAAGCGGGCAAGATTCGCCCCAAGAAGGAGCTGGACGCCACCGTCACCTTCCACGATCCCTGCTACCTGGGCCGGCACAACGGCATTTACGACGAGCCGCGCGAGACCCTTTCCTTCGTGGTCAGCGAGACGGTGGAGATGGAGCACAGCCGCAATCAGTCCTTCTGCTGCGGCGCGGGCGGCGCGCAGATGTGGAAGGAGGAAGAACACGGCGCGCAGGCCGTCAACATGAAACGCTACGAGGAGGCCGTGGAGACGGGCGCTTCCTGCATCGCCGTGGGCTGCCCCTTCTGCCTGACCATGCTCACCGACGCGTCCAAGGAAGCGGGCGATGACGGCCTCGTGGTCAAGGATATCGCCGAACTGGTGGCGGAGACGCTGTCTTGAGAAGGAACGTTTCCTCTGTTTGTGAAAGGATCGCCAGGCCGACGCTGGCCGTGGCGGCAACCGACGTAATGCGTAATGCGTGAAACGTAAGGGCCTTACGCATCACGTATTACGTTTCACACCCGATCTTCCGCACAAGATGCAAAGCTCATTGCCTTGACTCTGGACGCTTCTTATGGACAACCTCACCCCCATCATCGAATTCATCCGCCGGGATTTCGACGCCCGCAATGAGGCCCGCGATCAGGCCCTGAAACGCTCGCGCGACCTCATCCGCCACTGCTCCCTCAGCATCCGCGCCTGCCACCGCCACGAGTTCGACAAGGCCCGGGCGCTGCTGGCGCAGGTGGACGCGCTGGCCGCGGAGATGACCGCGGACCTGGCGGACTATCCCGACCTCTATTACGCGGGTTACACCCGGGACGCGCTGAAGGAGGTGGTGGAGGCCCATCTCGTCTACGCACTCATCCATCACGACCCTCTGCCCACGCCCAAAGAGCTGAACGTCCCTGCCAGCGTCTATTTGGGCGGGCTGGCCGAGGCCGCCACGGAGATGCGCCGCTTCATCCTCGACCTCATCCGCCAGGACCGGCTGGATGAGGCCGAGGGCTATTTTGCCAAAATGGATGAGATCTACAGCGTGCTGGTCACCATCGACTTCCCCGACGCCATCACGGGCGGGCTGCGCCGCCAGACGGATATCGTGCGCGGGGTGACGGAGCGCACTCGCGGCGATCTGACCGTGGCCGTGCGTCAGCGGCGGCTGGAGCGGGCGCTGCGTCGGGTCGAAGGCGTGATGGGGAGCGAAGATGCCTGAGGAGGAGATCATCTCCGCCAGCGAGATCGGTCAGTGGACCTACTGCAACCGGGTGTAGCGTCTGGCCCGGATGGGCGCGGCCAACCGCACCCGCCAATTATCTGGGACGCGCCGTAACTGCTAACGTACTTGACTTTAGGCCGCCAAAAGCCACGAAGGCTCGAAGTTTTTCGAAGACACGAAGGAAAAATAAAGAAAAACACGTCGTGCCTTGGCTTTTCTTCGTGTCTTCGTGGCAAAAAGTGGTGGCGACACCTTAGTAGTTATTCGGAATGACGTAACCAGAGGACTTTGCAAACACCCTGTCCAATGACCAGATTGTTTCGTAAACGTTCATCATCTCCGGAGCGCCAGGCGCAAAGCGCCCATAATTTGAAACGCACCCCCGCGCCGGGGGTGCGTTTCAATTTGGGGGCAAAAAATCATCGTCGATTCGTCGCCAAGCACTGGCCGAGTAAACTCGGGCTTTTTGGGCGCTTCGCGCCAGTGGTCGACCTTCGTCGACCTATTGCATACGGTGAAAATGGACGGCGGAGGCCGTCCACTGGCCGCAGGCCTGAAGCGCCCGACTTGAGTCGGCTAGTGCGCCCCATTTTTGAAACGCGCCCCCGCGCCGGGGGGAGCTGTTCGCTGACGGCCGAGGTGTGTTATAATGAGGCGTTGACAATCCAAACCCCATCAAGAAACACACTATGTTCAAGAACCTGCTCAAGAAAGTCGTTGGCGATCCCAGCGAAAAATTCATCAAACAAATCCAGCCTATCGTCGACGAGATCAACGCGCTGGAACCCGAGATCAAGCGTCTCAGCGACGACGAACTGCGGGTCCAAACCGACATCTTCCGCCAGAAGATCCGGGAAGAGACCGCGCCCCTGCGTCAGGAGCTGGAAGCCCTGCGCGAAGAATTGAAAAAGGCCGAGGATCCCAGCGATATCGACCGGCTGAAGCGCCAGATCGAACGCGTGGACGAAGACCTGCGCCAGTTGGAAGAAGACATCCTCATGGAGATTCTGCCACGGGCCTTCGCGGTGGTGCGCGAGGCTGCGGTGCGCACTTTGGGCTTGCGTCATTACGACGTCCAGCTCATCGGCGGCATCGTATTGCACAAGGGCAAGATCGCGGAGATGAAGACGGGCGAAGGCAAAACCCTGGTCGCCACCCTACCCCTCTATCTGAACTCGCTCACGGGCCGGGGCGTCCATCTGGTCACCCCCAACGATTACCTCTCCAAGTACGGCGTGCAGTGGATGGGCCCCATCTATCACTTCCTGGGCGTCAGCGCCGCGGTCATCCAGAGCGGCGCGGGCAATCCCGACCAGGGCTCCTTCCTCTACGATCCCGACTATCCCAACGAGGACGACCGCTATCGCAATCTGCGGCCCATCACCCGCCGCCAGGCCTATCAGGCCGATATCACCTACGGCACGAACAACGAGTTCGGCTTCGACTATCTGCGCGACAACATGGTCACCGACCTGAGCCAGCTCGTGCAGCGGGAGCTGAACTTCGCCATCATCGACGAGATCGACAACATCCTCATCGACGAGGCCCGCACGCCCCTGATCATCTCCGGTCCGGCTCAGGAATCCAGCGAACTTTATCGTAAATTCGCCCAACTCATCCCCCGGCTGAAGCCCCAGGTGGAGGAGGATGGCCCGGGCGACTATTCGGTGGATGAGAAGGATCGGGTCGTCACCCTCACCGAGGATGGCATCCGCAAACTGGAACAATGGCTGGGCATTCCCGAAGATGAATCCCTGTACGATCCCAAATACGCGGAATGGCTCCCCTACATGGATAACGCGCTGCGGGCGCATGTCCTGTTCAAGCGAGACAAGGATTACATCGTCAAAGATGGCGAGATCATCATCGTCGATGAATTCACCGGTCGCCTCATGCACGGGCGCCGCTATTCCGAAGGTCTGCATCAGGCCATCGAGGCCAAGGAAGGGGTGAAGGTGCGCCGCGAGAACCTGACCATGGCCACCATCACCTTCCAGAACTTCTTCCGCATGTACCGCAAGTTGGCCGGTATGACCGGCACCGCGGCCACAGAGCAGGAGGAATTCCACCGCATCTACAACCTGGACGTGGTGGTCATCCCCACCAACGTGCCTGTGCAGCGCATCGACCACCCCGATCTGGTCTATAAAACCCAGCGGGCCAAGTTCAAGGCCGTGCTGGATGAGATCGAGCAGGCGCACAAGCGGGGTCAGCCCGTGCTGGTGGGCACCAGCGCCATCGAAACCTCCGAATATCTTTCCCGGCTTCTCACCCGCCGCGGCATCCCTCATCAGGTGCTGAATGCGAAAAATCACGAGCGGGAGGCCGTGATCATCGCCCAGGCCGGCCGTCCCGGCGCAGTCACCATCGCCACGAACATGGCGGGCCGCGGCGTCGACATCCTGTTGGGCGGCAACGCCGAAAACCTCGCTCGCGAAGACCTGCGCAAGCAGGGCTACGACCTGAACGAAATCCGGGAATCGGACTGGATTGAGGCCGTGGATATGCTGCGCAAGGGCAAGGACCCGGCCGAGAAGATCAACGAGCCTTGGGTCGAGGTTCTGAAGTCCCGCTGGGAACAGACCAGGAAGGACGCGGAGCTCGTGCGACAGCTTGGCGGACTCTATGTGGTCGGCACCGAACGCCACGAGGCCCGACGCATCGACAACCAGTTGCGCGGCCGCGCCGGGCGTCAGGGCGACCCCGGCCAGTCTCGCTTCTTCCTGTCGCTGGAAGATGACCTGATGCGACGGTTTGGGGGTAGCTCGCTCTCCAAGATCATGGATCGCCTGGGCGTGGATGAAGATTTGCCTCTGGAAGCAGGCATGGTCAGCAAGGCCATCGAGCAAGCCCAGACCCGGGTCGAAGGCTACAATTTCGACATGCGCAAGCATGTCCTCGAATACGATGACGTGGTCAACAAACAGCGCGAGGTCATCTACGACCAGCGTCGCAAGGTTCTGGCCGAAGCCAACCTCAAGCCCACCATCCTCAACATGGTGGACGAATATCTGGAAAACCTGGTGCACACCTACACCCAGGCCAAATATCCCGAGGATTGGGACCTGAAGGCGCTGCATCAGGCCGTGCTGCGCATCATGCCCCTGCCCGCGGGCGAAACGCCCGACGCGTGGGCGCAGCTCACTCGCGAAGAGATTATCGAGCGGCTGAAGGCCATCGCCCGCAAGGATTATGAGGAAAAGGAACAGCGGTTGGGCGCAGAGGAAATGCGCCGCATCGAACGTCTGCTCATGATCCAGTCCATCGACCGCCGCTGGGTGCGCCATCTCACCGACCTGGACATCCTGCGCGAGGGCATCGGGCTGCAGGCTGTGGCCCAGCAAGACCCGCTGGTGGCCTACAAACGCGAAGCGTTCGACATGTTCGCTGACTTGCTGGACCGCATCAAGGAGGACGTGGTCAGTCAGATCTATCGGGTGGAGCTGGTGAAGGAACAGCAGCGGGCCCCGGTGCGGGCCGTGCATCCCAGCGCCAGCGGCAACGGCGGTGGCAAACCCGCACCCCAACGCCGTCAGGCTCCCAAACTGCGCCGCAACGATCCTTGCTGGTGCGGCAGCGGCAAAAAGTACAAGGATTGCCACATGAAGAGCGACGCCGCGGGCCTGACATCGCCCCCGGCGGACGCCGTGCGCAGACAGGCCGCAGCCCAGGCGGCCATGGCGGGCGCGTCCAGCGGACGCCGCAAGCCCAAGCGACGCAAGAAAAAACGTCGCTAACTCATACACTTCGAGCCGGTCCCTCCCAGGGCCGGCTTTTTATTGAAGATAACGTTGGTAGACCGGGAAACCGGTAGACCGGTACACCAGGAGAGGGAGCGACGCGGCCCGGTTTCCCTGGTTTCCTGGTTTACCGGTTTACGGGACTACGCACCCCGCCATTTTCATCCGTATCAGCCAGCTATCGTTCGTATCGCCCAACCATGCAGAAATCCGCAATTCATGATAATCTATTATCGTTCATGGCCTCCCCTGCCATTGATTGCAGGTAACTGAACACTGATAACTGATCGCTGATTACTGAAATGCCTCCTCCTCGTCCCACCCAACGCATCCTTCCTTTGCTGAAAGACGCCTTCGCCCCCCTGGGCTTCTTTCTGACCGAAATCTGGCAGGCCGCCGCCCCCCTGCTCCCCGACAGCCTGACCGAACGACCTCCAAAAGACCCACCCCAAA
>JALXCB010000120.1 GCA_026991225.1 Anaerolineae bacterium
CCCCTACGGACACCCCGACCCCGTCGCCCACGCCGCCGCCCCTGGGCCGCGTGCGCTCGGACGCCAATCTGCGAGCGGGGCCGGGCGCAGCCTATCCCGTGGTGGGCTTCATTCCCGCGGGCCAGGAGGTGGCGCTCATGGCCGTGGATCCATCGGGCGCGTGGTTTCGGGTGGATGCCGGGGATGGCGGGCAGAGCTGGATCGCCGGGAGTCTGATCGAGCCGCCCGCGGGCCTGAGCCTGCCCGTGGCCGCGGATATCCCCACGCCGCCGCCCACCCCCACGCCGGGCGACGTCGTCCGTCTCTATGAAAGCGAGGTCACCCTCCCCACCTATCCCTGGCGGAACTTCCTCACCCCGGCCTACGACGAAACCACCGGATGGACATACAACCGCTTCGACCGCAACGCCTATCAGAGTTCCCAACCCCAGCCCTCGCCCCAGACCTATCGCCTGGTCAACCTGGAAAACCGCTGGCTGCGGGTGAACGCCATGCCCGATTTGGGCGGGCGCATCTACCAATTCATCTTCAAGCCCACAGGCAGCAACGAATTCTATCAAAACACCGTGATCAAGCCCTCGCCCTGGGGGCCCGAGGAGGCAGGAACCGGTTGGCTGGCCGTCGGCGGCATGGAATGGGGATTGCCCGTGCCTGAACACGGCTACGCCTGGGGCGACCCCTGGGGCCAAATCACCCTGCCCGGCGAGGGAACTCAGGGCGTCACCCTGTTCGACAGCCACCAGGACGCGGCGCACCTCAGCGTCACCCTCTCGCTTCAACCCGATACAAGCGCGTTGCAGCTTCACTTCGAGCTGGAAAATCTGAGCGATCGCGCCATCCCCATCAGCTTCTGGCTGGACGCCATGCTCGCGCCCGGCCCGACCAATACGGTCGGCCCCGACCTGCGCTTCTTCTATCCCATGCACCAGGCCACGGTCCATTCCACGGGCGATCCCGCGCTGCCCCCGCCCGGCGGCGTCTTCGACTGGCCCGTGTATCAGGGACGGGATTTGAGTCGGCTGGGGAACTGGAACCAATGGCTGGGATTTTTCGCCCATCCGCGGGCCCAGGCCGATTGGGCCGCGGTGGTCGATCTCGCTTCGGACGAGGGCGTGGTGCGGGTTTTCCCCAGCAACATGACGCCCGGGCTCAAGGGCTTTGGCTTCGGCTGGAATCAGCCCATCCCGCCCGAAAACTACACCGACGACGGCAGCGCTTATGTGGAAATGCAGGGCGGCGTCACGCCCACTTATGACGACCGCCTTACCTTACAGCCGGGTGACCTCTACGCCTGGGATGAGGTGTGGTATCCGGTCGTAGGGCTGCGAGGCGTGAGCCAGGCCGACGCCACGGGCGCGGCGCATCTATTGCAGGAAGGCGACGGCCTTCACTTGCGCGTGGTCTCGGTGCGCCCCTTGTCGGGCGAGATCACCATCACCGACGCCGCGGGCCAGGCCTCGACCCAGACCGTCAGTCTGGCTCCCAACGCCCCCGCCGATATTCCCCTGCCCGGCTTCCAGGCTCCTATCGCCTTCCGCCTTGCGGGCTCAGAACGCGTTTGGGAGATGCACGACGTTCGGTAAAATCTCCACGGATTTTTTGTACTAACACTATACACGGTGGCGCGCCGATACCGATGAAAATGAGAACGCAGATGACACGGATGCTTCGCAACGCAGATTTTCGGAGATGATTTTCGCAGATTTTTTCGTTATCATCTGCGTCCTCCAGATCTATGTTCAAAGCAGGCGACACGTGCGGCAGCGCGCCGACACCGATGAAAACGCCTCGCGGCCAGAGCGGCGTGGGAAGCCAATGCCGTCAAACGTCATGCGTCATGCCCTGACATTTGACGCCCGTTGCAGGCTCGCCCAACGTTGTCCCGACGATCCTCCATCTCAATCCTGATCTGATTTCTATTTGCATAACGGGCGTTATATTCATCATGTCCCCCACACCACCCACAGAAAGCGCGCGCCCACCAAAATGAGCAGCGGGCCTACGATGAGGCTGACCCAGCGGTTCACTTTGGGCGACCAATAGCGCCCCACCAGCAGCGCGGTCAGGGTGATGACGATGAATTCATAGGCGGCGATAGCCATGTCTTTTGGGGTGAGAAATTGCCCCACCGCGATCTGCGTGGTCAGCGCCGCCCAGATGGCCGTCACCACGCCCAGGGAGCCCAGGGCATAGGCCCGGTTGGGATGATGGCCAAGGGCCCAGTTATAGACGGGCACGGTGAAGGGCTTGCCTCCGGCCGATAGCAACCCCGCCAGCAAGCCGCCCACGAAGGCCACCGGCGCCAGCCAGGCGGGATGCGCGGGGTCATCCCGGGCGGGCACGGGCTTGACGAACAGCAGACGAATCCCCACCAGGATGGCGTAAATCCCCAACAGGACGATGAGGATCGACGCGGTGAGGCTCAGGCCCAGCAACCGGCCCAACATACCGCCCAGGCCACTGGCAATGATGATCATGGCCCAATCCTCGCGGATTTGGGTGAGCACCGAGGTCTGGCGCAGGGCCATCATCAGCGCGGCGATGCCGACGACGATGAGGTTGATGGTGATGGCCTCGTGGATGGGCAGGCCCATCATGCTTACCAGCAGGATAACCAGGAAGAAGCGATCCACCCACGAGCGGATGGATGCCGTGACCGCGCCGACGATGACGCCGGCGATCAAACCTTTGACCAGCAGGGGGAGAACGATGGTGGGATTCATAGGCATGGTCGTTGTGTGGAAGGAATGGATGGAATAGGATTAGAATTAGGATTGAGGATAGTCAGGCCGAGGTTAGGCGCGAGCAGGAGTAATCAGTGATCAGTCATCAGTGTTCAGCTGACTCTGCGTCCTCTGCGTGCTCTGCGGTAAATAACCTTTTTGCAGTCATCTGCGAGCATCTGCGTTCCCATTTGGTCGATATCGGCGGGCCGCCCATGTCGCCTCATCCGCAGCAGGAACGGGCGATGGAGCGGCCGATGATCTGCTTCAACTGCATTTTGCTGGGGACGCCGCCGTAGCCGATGAGCTTTTCATCGATGACCAGACCCGGCGTGGCGTTGACGCCGTAGCTCATGATGGCGGGGATGTCAGTGACTTCGACCACCTGGGCGTCGACCTTCATTTCCTTGAGCACGTCCAGGGTCAGTCGTTTTAGACGCTTGCAATTGGCGCAGCCGGTGCCGAGGATTTTGATGATCATGAGAGTGACTCCTTTGGGTGTGTGGCAGCGGATTGAAGATAGCGTGTCGGTGATGATTGAGAAAGGATCCTCAAGCCAATGTTGGGCGAGATTGCCACGAACGTAAAACGTAACGCGTGAAACGTGAGATTTTTACGCATCACGCATCACGCATTACGCATTATGGGACTGGTTTCCCGCGCCAGCCTGGCCGCGAGGCTTCTCATCCATATCAGCGGGTCGTTGCTCGTGGCGCCTGTTAGATGACCGCGTTGAAGAGGAATCCGACCAGGAGGATGCCCGCGGCCACCACCGCGATGAAGGTGGCGATGAGGCGGGGTTTGAGCACCCGGCGCAGCAGGATCATCTCGGGCAGGCTCAGGGCGATGACGCTCATGATAAAGGCCAGCACCGTGCCCAGGGCCGCGCCCTTCTCCGTCAGCGCCAGGGCCACCGGCGCAATGCCCGCGGCACTGGCATAGAGGGGAATGCCCACCAGCACACCCACGGACACGCTCCACCAGGCATCCTTGCCCAAAATCCCGGCCATGGCATCTTCGGGCACATAGCCGTGGATGATCGCGCCGATGGCAATGCCGATCACGACAAAGAGCCAGACCTTACCCACGATCTCCCGCGTGCCTCGCGCGCCCTGACGAAAACGCTGCTCCCAGGTGGGACGGGCTTCGGCCTGAGTCATGTCGTCCAACTGCAATTGCCACACGAAATCCTCCACGCCCGCCTCCACATAGGGCATCCGGCCGATGACATACCCGGCCACCACGGCGATGGTCAGGCCCGTGACCAGATAGAGCCCCGCGATCTGCCAGCCGAACATGCCAAAGAGCAAGGCCAGGGCGATCTCGTTCACCATGGGCGCCGCGATGAGGTAGGAGAAGGTGACGCCCAGGGGGATGCCGCTTTCCACGAAGCCGATGAACAGGGGCACGGCGGAGCAGGAGCAGAAGGGCGTGACCACGCCCAGGCTGGCGGCCAGCATGTTCCCCACGCCCTCGCGCTTGCCTCCCAACGCCCGGCGGGCCTGCTCTGTGCTGAAAAAGCTGCGTAGGGTGGTGATGAGGAAGGTGACGCCCGCCAGCAGCAGCAAGATTTTGGGCGTGTCGTAGAGGAAGAAGGCTACGGCCGAGCCCAGGCGGTCGTCGGGCGAGAGGCCCAGCAACTGGTAGCTGAACCAATCCGCGAAAGGCTGCAACTGGCTCCAAACCAGCAGCCAGGCCGCGGCCAGGCCCAGAACCACGGCCCAGGGCTTCCATTCGATGGCGCGGGGCGCGGGCATAGGCGCGGCCACGGCTGCGGCCTGCGGCGTCTCGTCAGCAAGATCGAAGTCGGGATCGACGAAAACGAATTCTCCAGACATGGATGGGCGTCTCCTTATCGTGTGTGGCGTGGGGTCAGGATTCCGTCAACCAGCGGGCGACGGCGTCGGTGGATGGGGGATTGCCGCGGGCCAGCACCCGTTCGCCCATGCGTAACTGCGGCAGATGCAGGGGGTTCACGCGGGCCAGACGCCCGGTGTCGTTGATCTCCTTCAACCGGACGTCGACGCCCAGTCGCTGCGCTCCTTCCAGCACCGCGCGGCGCATGCGCTGATAGCGGCGGCAGGTGGCGACTCCCCACAGTTCGATGGTGATCTCAGGTTGCACGGCGTCTGCTAAACAGCTTCCGGCTGGACGGCAAGGAAATAGCGTCGTCGGAAGTAGAACGCCACGTTCACCAGCCCGATCATCACAGGCACTTCGATGAGCGGGCCGATCACCGTGGCGAATGCCTCGCCCGAGGTGATGCCGAACACGGCCACGGCCACGGCAATGGCCAGCTCGAAGTTGTTGCTGGCCGCGGTGAAGGCGATGGTCGTGGTCTTGGCGTAATCCGCGCCAATGCGCCGCCCCATCCAGAAGCTGATCAGGAACATAATCACGAAATAGAGGGTCAGCGGGATGGCAATACGCACCACGTCCAGGGGGATTTGCACAATGAGTTCTCCCTTGAGGCTGAACATGACAAGGATGGTGAACAGCAGCGCCACCAGGGTCAGACGCCCGATGCGGGGTACGAACTCCCGACTGTACCATGCGTCCCCTTTGCTCCGCCGCAACACATAGCGGGTGAGAAAACCCGCGATGAGGGGGATGCCAAGGTAGATGAACACGCTCTTGGCGATGTCCGCCATGCTGATCTGGACAATCGCCCCCTCCATGCCCAGCATCTGCGGCAGCACTGTGATGAACACCCAGGCGTAGACGCTGTAAAACAGCACCTGGAAGATGCTGTTGAAGGCCACCAGGCCCGCGGCATACTCCGCATCTCCCTCGGCCAGGGCGTTCCAGACGATGACCATGGCAATGCACCGGGCCAGGCCGATGAGGATGAGTCCCACCATGTATTCGGGATAGTTGTGCAAAAAGATGACGGCCAGCACAAACATGAGGATAGGCCCTACGATCCAGTTCTGGATAAGAGAGAGGCCCAGGATCTTCACGTTTCGGAACACCTCGGGCAATTCCTCATACTTCACCTTGGTGAAGGGCGGGTACATCATCAGGATGAGGCCCACCGCGATGAGGATATTGGTCGTGCCCACCTGGAAACGCCCGATCGCAGCCTCGACGCCGGGGATGAAATAGCCCATGGCCACGCCCAATGCCATGGCCAGGAAGATCCACAGAGTGAGATAACGGTCGAGCAGCGAAAGCTGTTTTTTCGGAAAAGCCTTGGTCATGATGCAACTCCTTCTGGTGTGGGTATGAGCTTGAGCTTTCGGAAAAGAGCGGCTTCATCGATGCGACAGCCCGGCTGTATGAGAAAATCGAAGGGATTGACCAGCTCGTCATCGACCAGGATGCCGGGCGAGGCTCGTAGATGATACTTTTCGGCCAGAGCCTGACCCTCGGGGGTCTCCAGGTCGATGCGGGTGAAGAGAATGTCGTGGGTTGTGAGATAATCGAGGACTTTCTGGCTGCGTCGGCAGCCGCGGGCGGGAATGATGATGATGTCGGGTGTGGTCGTTTTCATGGGAGTAATTCAACCATTGTTGAAGTATTGAACAAAAAAGAAGAGGGGAGCCGGGGCCCGCCTCAGGGGTATGTAAGTCAACTCACGTAACTACTAACGTAGCAGGGTCAAAAACCACGACGACACGAAGGCACGAAGGGTAAAAAACAAAGGTTTTCTTCGTGTCTTCGTCCCTTCGAGCCTTCGTGGCAAGGCATTTTCGATGCCGAACCAGGCTACCTTAGCAGTTACCAGCTCACAGGGGTTTGACGATGAGTTTTTTGGGCGGTTTGCCCTTCATGCGCTTGGGGCCGCATGTGGGATGGCGGGGCTGGATGCGTCCGAGATCGAAAAACGCGTCGAAGGCGGCCACCAGCGCCCGAATGGCTTCCTCGTTCACCGAATAATACACCCACCGCGCGTCCAGCGCATCCCGTTCCACCTGCACCAGGCCCGCCTTGCGCAGCACCCGCAAGTGGTGGGAGATGAGATTGGCGGGCATGTTCAGGGCGTCGCCGATCTCGCAATTGCATTGCACCCCCGACATAAGCAGGTTGAGGATGCGCAGGCGTTTGGGGTCGGCCAGCGCCTTGAGCTGTTTGGCCAGGGTTTCGGGCGCGGGAGGGAGTTCGTTTTCGGTCATGACGCTATCCGAATGCGATAATTCAACAAGCGTTGAACTATTGGCAGTATACGTCAGGTCCACGGGCCTGTCAAATTTTTGAGCGCCCACAGAGACTGTAACAGTAATGGCTCCACTGCAAAAAGGTTGCTCACCGCGGAGAACGCAGAGGACACAGAGTTAAAAGGTAACTGCTAACGTATCCCGGTTAACAAACCACAAAGGACACAAAGGCACTAAGTACAGCTTTTCGTAAATAAGTTCCGAGTTTTGAAACGTCATTCCGACGACCGAAGGGAGGAGGAATCTAGCGAAGCGCCTGACTCTGCCGGGGAATACGCTCGCTTCGCTCGCTAGATGCTTCAGTCGCTTCGCTCCTTCAGCATGACGTAATCCGGAAGGAATTTATGCAATGCTGTACTAAGAACACGAAGAAAAAAATGTATAAATTTCCCCTTTGTGCCTTTGTGTCTTGGTGTTCTTAGTGGTTTTCAGGTGACGATCGGTGATGGCCTTAGTAGTTACGTTAAAAGACTGGATTCAGAGGTATTTTCTCTGCGCTCTCAGCGCACTCTGCGGTGAAGTGAGTTTTTTCAGGAGAGTCAGTAATAGGGGGTTGCCATGTGGGGCGGCATGGATTAAAATTTGGGCGTCATGCCCGCGCGCCTGTTGTTGCATCCATCCATCTATCAAGCCATGATTGCCCACGCCCGGGCCCAGTATCCTGTCGAACCTGTCGACATTCTGCTCCGATTCTGAACCATGATGACGCAATCCCCCGCATGTCCGAGCACATCAACCGGATGGAGCGGGATGGCTGGGAGAGTGCCCGCCTTGTTCCGTCGATTTTCGTTGGGCCTGATGCTGGCCTTGCTCACAGCCCTTGCCATCCCTCAAGCGTCCGGCCTGGCTCAAGCTCAGGACGCCGCAATCATATCGCCCCCGCCCGGCAGCGTTCTGCCCGGCGACGCCGTCACCTTCGTGTGGAACGACGTGGGGGCGGACCAATACGCGCTGGACATAGGCTCCACGCCTGGCGGCGTTGACATCTACTCGGAAAACCTGGGAACCCGCACCCAGAGCGAGGTCGCTGGCCTGCCCACCGATGGCCGCACCCTCTACGTGCGCCTGTGGACAGTGTGGGGAGAGCAATGGAACTACACCGATTACACCTACACCGCGGCTTCGGACGGCCCGGGCGAGCCCCCTGCGTCCCTGCCCCGGCTCCATGTCGAAGGGGAGCATTTCGTCGACGACCAGGGACGCGTCTTCCGTTGTTGGGGTGTGAACGTGGTCGCGTTCTACCCCGATGATCAGACCGCCCGGAATTTCGCCGCAGCCCTGGCGGAGAGAGGCGTCAACTGCGTTCGCTGGCATCACATGCTGCGCCCCAGCATGGATTGGGTGACCCAGAGCGACATCGTGGCCCTGAACACCTACGAAGGCCTGACATTTTACGATCCTGGCGATCCCAGAATCCGGCCCTGCCCCGATTCGGACAACGTCGATGCGCTCTCCCCGCACTTCACCTCCCGCATTCCCGACGACGAAGCCTGGCGACGGTTCGACTTCCTCAACGCCCAATTGCAAAAACGCGGCATCTACATCATGCTGGGAACTCACTGGACCCGGGACTACGGAACCAACGACGCAGACGTTCCCCCCTTCGGGCCCGACGCGCCCCATCGCGACGCCTGGCGTCGAGCCATCGCCGATCTGCAACATCGCTCCTCCTGCTGGGGCTATGGCAGCATCATCGATCTGCAAAAAATGCTGCCCGCCTTCGATCCTCGCGTCCTGGCTCTGGAAAAGGAATTCCTCACCACCCTCCTGAATCATGTGAATCCCTACACCGGCCAGGCCTACAAGGACAGCTCCCAGGTGTTGACCCTGGAGATCGTCAACGAATTCTCCTCCATTTACGCCATCGTCAACGGCAATCGCTTCTACGACGATCGCTGGACTCAAGGATTTCCGGGCCTGCGCTTCTTCCAGGATGAGCTGAACGCCCGCTGGAGCGCATTCCTCACCGAGCAGGGTGTCCCCTATTTCGACCTCTACCTGGAACAACCCAGCGACGTTCCCTGGGAGACTCGCGAACGCCTGCGCGGCCAATTCCTCTACCACCTGGACCAGGCCTATTTTCAGGCCATCCAGACCCATATCGCCTCCCTGGGCGGCTCCATCCCCGTCACCTTCTCCAACCTCTGGCGCAGCGAACCCGACGCCCGCCGCGCCGCGGCGGCGGACGCCATCACCCACACCGAAAACCATATCTACGCCAATCCCGCCGTGGTGGAGCCTTTCCTGGACCATCCCAACGAAGATGGCGCCTTTTTCCAGAACCCCGCCGATCCCAGAGAAGACTTCATCTACTCCCTGGCCGTAGAGCAGCAAATCCAGGGCAAACCCCACATCGTAGGCGAAATCAACATCGCCGCGGGCGTGGGCGGCCCCTTCACCAACTTGCTCAAGACCCGTTTCCACAAGCGCGCCATGCAATTGCTGGCGGCCGCAGCCTATGGAGGATTGCACGATTGGGCGGGCGTGGCCTGGTTCGCCTGGAATCATGGCGACGCCCGGGTGGGAGCCGACGGCTGGGGCCTGAATGAACGCATCCCCCAAAGCATGGACGACATGGCCGATCAACAAACCGTGGGCGGCAATCTCATCGAGGATGCGGTGTTTCTGGACCATCTCCGCACCGCCGGACTCATCTTCAAAAAAGGATTGGCCGCGCGTTCCCAGCGTCCCATCACCCTCTACGTCACCGACGAAGCCGACGACCCCATCTGGCGCTACGTGTACGGTTACCCTGTGCGGCCCAAACTCCTCCCCAAACCGGGTTGGCAGAACATCTCCGCCATACGCAAGGTCTACGGCCCCCCTCCGGACGGCTACGACCAGCTTCATCAGCCCCACTTCACGCAAACCCCGGCCAACCCCCTGGTCTCTGACACCGGCCAGATCATCAAAGACATCCAGCGAAAACAGCTCACCCTGCACGCTCCCCAGGCCGAGGCCTTCAGCGGCTATCTGGACGACCAGCTTCCTGCAGGGCTGGACGCGTTGCATCTCGCGCAGCATCGAGGTTTCGCCACCGTCATCCTGGTCGCCGCCGACGATCAACCCCTGGAACGAAGCCGCCATCTGCTCATCAGCCGCACCTATGTGGCGGACGTCACCTCACCCGACGATATCCAGCAAGGGCGCGATGCGGACGGCCCGGACGTGACGCTGGTGGGGATGAGGCCAGGAGCATGGCGCATCCGCTTCACCCGACCCCGTCAACGCTATGCAAACAGCCAACCTCAGCCCCTTTCCTGGCAGTCTGGTCGTCTCCATCTCCCTGCGGGCGACTGGCGAGAGGCGGAGCTCCTCCTGGACGACGCCTCCGCGCCCGATCTCTACCTTCCCCTCATCTGGCGCAGATAACCCTAAGGTCGTCACCCGAAAACCACCAAGAACGCCAAATACGATAATCCCTCCTTCATCCGTTCATTTTCTAACTGCTAACGTACTTGACTTTAGGCCGCCAAAAGCCACGAAGGCTCGAAGTTTTTCGAAGACACGAAGGAAAAATCAAGGAAAATACGTCGCGCCTTGGCTTTTCTTCGTGTCTTCGTGGCAAAAAGTCGATACCTAGCAGTTACTTCATTTTGCTACAATGACGCCACACATTCTCACCATACTTCCACGCCTCACCCTCGCACTGATCCTTCTCCCCCTTCTTTCCGGTTGCGCAACGCCCACCCAGGCCAGCCCCATCGCCCCACACAACCTCGCGACCACGACCACGGCCACTGCGATGGTTCCAACCACGACCGCGGCCGCGACAGAGGCTACGACCACGACCGCTTCCCCCTGGCAGCGCTCCAACCCCGGCGCGGGCGGCTGGTTCGCCACCGTCAAAGCGGGCCCCGATGGCATGATCCTGGCCGCCAGCGACCTCAGCGGCTTCTACCGCTCCCAAGATCGGGGCGCGACCTGGGACGTCATCGGCGCGGCCCAGGGCCTGAAAACCACCCACGCCAGCGGCATCGGCTTCCATCCCACCGATCCCGACATCATCCTCCTGGGGACGGAAGAAGGCATTTACTTCAGCGACAATCGCGGGGACAGCGTGCAGCAGGTCTTGAGCGATGGTTACATCACCGATCTGGCGCTTTCGTCCGACGACCCCAACGTGGGCTACGCCGCCTACCATTCGGTCTGGGATCTGGCCGACGGACAGGTGTACAAGACGACGGACGGGGGACGCACCTGGTCGCAGGTCAGCGTCAATCTGCCCGGCGGCCTGCGCATCCTCAAACTGGTCCTCGATCCGGGCGACGTCAACACCCTCTATCTCTTTTCGGGCGAGGGGCGCTTCGCCACCGGGCCCGCGCACGCCTTCCGCAGCACAAATGGCGGCGTGCACTGGACGCGCATCGCTTCGAGCCTGGGTGACGTCATGGACGTGGCCGTCTCGCCCGATATCGCGGGCCGGGTCTATCTCACCACCTACGATTCGGACCCCGACGGGCCGGGCTATCTCTATCGCAGCGATGACGACGGCGCTTCCTGGACGCAGCTTGCCCATCGCGGGGGACGCATCTGGCTGCAACCGGACGAACCCAACACCATCCGCCTCATCGATCCCTTCAATCAATTCCCCTGGGATGACCGCAACGGCGTATGGGAGAGCGTCGATGGCGGGGCGACCTGGACGCAGGTCAGCAAAGTGGAGGACTGGGATATGGGCTGGACCGAGGCGTATTGGGCTTACACCTCCGACGTGCGCGCCATCGGCGATGATCTTTCCGATCCCGAATGGCTGCATATCGCCAACAGCCAGTTCATCTTCGCCACCGACGACCGCGGGCGCACCTTCTTCAACAATTACACGACCGAGGTCGCTCCGGGCCGCTGGCAATCCCATGGCGTGGACAACGTGGTCATGTTCCATCTGGCCATGAGCGAAACCGAACCGCAACATATTTACACCGGTTTCTTCGATCTGGGTTGCTGGCATAGCCCGGATGGGGGCGCGTCGTGGATGAATTGCAACGACTACGACGCTTCCGGCGATTGGGAAGGCAGCGGCGGCAACGTCACTGCGCTGGCCGTGGACCCCGCTCGGAATGGCGTCGTCTGGACAGCGCAGGCGCAGTCCTGGGATGAACCGGGGCATTTGTTGAAAAGCAGCGACTATGGGGATACGTGGCCTCAGGAGGGCGCAGGGCTGCCCGCCCTTCCCCTATCGGGGCTCTCCCTGGATCGCACCAGCCCCGCCAACCAACGCACGCTCTTCCTCACCGCGGATGGCGACGTCTATCGCAGCGAGGACGACGGCGCCACCTGGAGCAAGGTGTTCGATTGCAACGGCTGTCGAGTGACCGCGGTGGACGCCTTCGATGGCAGGGTGGTTTACGCCGGAGGCGAGGAAGGTTTCTGGCGTTCGACCCAGGGGGGGGACGCCGGAACCTGGCAGGAAGTGGGGCTGCCCGAGATGCACGGCAGCATCCACGACGAGGTCTGGGAATGGGGCTGGGAAGGCGTCTTCGCCATCACGCCCGATCCCCATGTGGCCAATCGGGTCTACGCTGCGGTGATGGGCGAGGGCAAGGGGCTTTATCGCAGCAACGACGCGGGGACCACCTGGGCAAAGCTGTGGTCCGATAATTACCTGCGCGATGTGGCGGTCTCTCCCGTGGACGCGGGTATCCTGTTCGCCGCCTCGTCCAGTGCGTTCATGGCGGGCGGGTACGAGCCCGACTCCCACGGCGTTTTGCTTTCCACCGACGGCGGGGCTACATGGACGACGCAGAACGCGGGCATGGCCTGGCCCTTCGCCATCGTCATCGCCTTCGATCCGGGGAATCCCAATCATGTGTGGGTGGGTTCTCCGGGCACGGGCTTTCAGCACCGCACCTTCGACTTCGCCACGACCACCTATCTCCCCCTCATCACCATCTCCCAAACCAACGCCATCGACTTGCGTCTGAGCTGGCAGCATGATCCCGCTTACACATCCTACGAGGTGTATCGGGATTTCTCGCCCTATTTCCAACCCTCTGGCTCGCCCCAGGCCGTCATCGACGCCTATCCCTGGCAGTTCGACGACCCCAACGCCGTGGGCGACCCCGCGCAAAATCGTTACTACCTGACGAAAGGCGCCTCCCCCACCGGGGCCACTTTTTCCAACCGGGTGGGGGAGTTCGATTTCGGTTTGACGCCGGGTGGCGGCTGAACCACGCCTGCTCAGCGGGACTCATCCCGTTGAGAGCTCCCGTTTCCTCCATACGGCACGGGAATGTATTGCACGGTGGGGCGCTGGGCCTGGGCCTGAGGATAGAGGGCCATGAGGTCGTAGACTTCCTGGGGCATGTCGGTGGAAACGGGCAGCCCCAACGCCCGCGCCTCCTCCACCATGATGGGATAATCATGAGTCCACGTGCCCGTGGAGAGAATGCGGGCGGTCTCGCGAGCTTTTTCCGGGTCCATCTTGTTGGCCAGGATGGTCTCAACCGAATGCTGCACCTGCTGGATGGCCTTGCGCGAGAGGTCGGCCATCATGATGGTTGTATCCTCGATGCGATCGATGGGCTTTTCCTCCATCACTTTGAGGATGCTGGCCGCGGCCCGATTGCCCAGTTGAGGGTCCACCGGGCCGAGCACGGCGTTTTCATCCATGACGATCTCATCCGCGGCCAGAGCGATGAAGGTCCCGCCCGACATGGCGTAGTGGGGCACGAACACCGTGACTTTGGCGGGGTGTTTCTTCAGCGCCATGGCGATCTGGGTGGCCGCGAGGACGAGCCCGCCGGGGGTGTGCAGGATGAAATCGATGGGCACGTCGTCATCGGTGAGTTTGATGGCGCGCAGGACCTGTTCGCTGTCCTGGATGTCGATGAAGCGGGCGAAGGGAATCCCCAGAAAACTGTAGGATTCCTGGCGGTGGATCATGGCGATGACCCGGCTCTTGCGTTTCTTTTCCAATTCCCGCATTTTGCGCAGACGCTGGGATTCGAGGATGCGCCGGGCCAGGACGGGTTGCAAAGAGGCAATGAGGAAGAGGAGCCAGAGCAGCGAGACGAAATCCATTGTGACCTCCGGAATAGCGATTCAGTGAGCAGGAATGGCTCAGAACGCCCGATATTCATCGGGCCAGCGGGTGGGCGCCGGGCGACGCAGCAGGAAAACCAGGATCACACCGGCCACGAACCCGCCGACGTGCGCCCACCAGGCAACACCGCCCGCGCTTTGCACGGTTCGGATGGACAGCGAGAACAGGCCGTTGAAAAGCTGAGTGAACAGCCAGACGCCCAGGTAATACACCGCCCGAATGCGGACGATGTCCACCCAGAAGAAGGGAATGAACAGGAGGGTGTACACGTTGGCGTGCGGGAACATGACGAGGTATGCGCCTAATACGCCCGAAATGGCGCCGCTGGCTCCCACCGTGGGCGCGACGCTGGCTGGATAAAACGCCCAATGCAGCAATGCCGCGGCCATGCCGCTCAGCAAATAAAGGAGCAGAAATCGGCCATGTCCCAGGCGATCTTCCACATTGTCCCCAAAAATCCAAAGCGCCACCATGTTGCTGATCAGATGCCAGCTTCCCGCGTGCAGAAACATGCTTGTGAAAATGGGCAGCCATGCCTCCAGTCCGCCCGTGGGGGAAAATCGGGCAGGAACGAACGCGAGCTGCTGAATCGCCGCGTCCAACTGCGGCCCCAGGCTCGCTTCCCAAAGGAATACGATCACATTGAGCGCGATCAACGCGTAGCTGACGAAAGGGATTTTGCGATGAGGGATGTCGTCGATGAGTGGAATCATGGTTGGATCCTGAACCAAACGCGCACGCGCCGTGCTCGAAGCCGTCTCTAGTCATTATAACGGTAAAGTTCGCAACTCAAAAATAAGCCCCACAAGGGGGCGCGTTTCAAAATTGGGGCTTGCACGCCGAACGCCCCGAAGGCAAACGATACTGTTGGCAAACCTCAGGCAGGCTACAGGACAATCCGGCAGGGGGCCATCCCCGCCGCAATCCAGGTCGTGACGCGTAATGGGAAATCACCACGGCGGGTGCGTTCCAAATTATTGGCGCGTTGCGCCGGGCGCCCCGGAGGTGAACCTCCGGGCTAGAAACGACGCCCCCTCAAGGGGGCTTTCAGAGCTAGCCCGCGTCAAAAGCCGGGTTCACCCGGCGTGGTTTTGTAGCCCGGCGCTTCAGCGCCGGGTGTAGGGGCAATGCCCGCGCGACGGCTTTCCCGATGACAACGCAATTTGCCAAAAAATTGGAACGCACCCCACCACGGCGAGGGGGTTGTGCAAGCGGCCTGGTCGTTGTAGAATTACGGGAATCAATGGGAAGATGCGACGGGCGCATTGCAGTTCGCCAATGACGCCTGTCATCACCCATCAATGCGGTTCGGCGCTACTCAAGGAGAATGGATCACGATGAATGAATGCAAACTGACACAAAGGCGCGAAGGCGCGAAGGCGCGAAGGGACGAAGACCCGAAGAAAATCTTATATGTTCCTCTTTCCATCCTCACCCTGGCCCTCCTCTTGCTTCTCTCCGGAGGCGCAACGCCCGCCCAGGCCCGCCCCATCTCGCCCGCGGACTTGGCCGCCACCTCGAGCCCTGAGCCCCTCTGGCAGCGCTCCAACCCCGGCGCAGGCGGCTGGTTCAACGTCGTCAAAGCCGGGCCCGATGGCATGATCCTGGCCGCCAGCGACCTCAGTGGCTTCTACCGCTCCCAGGATCGGGGCG
>JALXCB010000121.1 GCA_026991225.1 Anaerolineae bacterium
CGAAGCGACTGAAGCATCTAGCGAGCGAAGCGAGCGTATTCCCCGGCAGAGTCAGGCGCTTCGCTAGATTCCTCCTCCCTTCGGTCGTCGGAATGACGTTTCAAAACTCGGAACTTATTTACGAAAAACTGTACTAAGAACGACGCCCCATGAATGGGGCTTTTCTGCCGTGGCCGCATTCAAGCCGGGTTTACCCGGCGTCGTTCCGTAGCCCGGCGACTTCAGCGCCGGGCGGGCGCGGCCCAAAAATACTGAGTTTCAAAATGACTTCAGTTTACTAAACTAAAAGCAAATTGAAACCAAGGCTTTTTGGTTCGCATTGGATCATCAACGAAAGGCGATTCTCTGGCCGCGCCGCCGCCCGCAGGTGAACCTGCGGGCTAAGAACGACGCCCCATGAATGGGGCTTTTCTGCCGTGGCCGCATTCAAGCCGGGTTCACCCGGCGTCGTTCCGTAGCCCGGCGACTTCAGCGCCGGGCGGGCGCGGCCCAAAAATACCGAGTTTCAAAATGACTTCAGTTTACTAATGTAGCAAGGTCGAAAACCACGAAGATATTCTAAATTTTGTCAAGAGGCGTTTTAGGGCGAAAATTCGCCGAAAAAGCCCGACGACACGAAGGCACGAAGGGTAAAAGTGGCAGGTGGCAGGTAGCAAGTTGCAGGTGAAAATTCGCTGCCAGAAGGACTTGCCACTTGCGACTTGCAAACCTGCATTGTCTTCGTCCCTTCGAGCCTTCGTGGCAAGGCATTTTCGATGCCGAACCAGGCTACCTTAGCAGTTACGCGATTTGCCAAAATTTTAGGACGCGCCCAGCAGCGGCCTGCCGATACGAACGGAAATGGCGGCTAGTAGCCCCGTAACCCGATAGACCAGGAACCCAGGGAAACCGGGCCGCGTCGCTCACCCGCCCGGTCTACTGGGCTCCCGGTTTCCTGGTTTACCAAATCTATTTTCAAGACAAACGCCAATGAAACGTTCCATCCCCTTCCTTCTGCTCCCCATCCTGCTGATCCTCAGCGGCTGCGCCGCGGCGTTGCCTGTGGTCACACCCGCGCCCGTGGCGCTGGCCACGCCCGCGGCGGTGACGGAAACGCCCCAGCCTGTGGCGGCCCAACCCACCGCCATCGATGCTCCGCCGCAAGCGGATGCGACGGCCGCGGCCCCAACCGTGGTCGTGGAAGCTCCCACAGCCACAGCCACGCCTATCCCACCCGCGCATCCCACGGTGACAGAGACCCTGACCGCAGGGCTGGAGTATGTGCGATCGGGCTTCAAACTGAAGATGCCCCCGGCGACGGCTTTCACGCCCGCGCAGCCGCCCGCCGATCTGGAAGGCGTGAGCATCGAACAGACGCTGACTGCGGATGGCTGGGTGGCGGTCATCAGCCCGGTGGCAACGTCAGCGCCCGGACGGGGCTATCGCACCATCATCTTCAGCAAGAATGCGGGCAAGAAGGTGATGCGCTGGTGGGGCCAGGTGGATGATCAGGGACTGGCGTCCACGGTGGTGTTTACGGGGATGCCCCGGCCCAAGTCGACGCGGGTGAAGGGGATCACGGGCCGGGTGGTGCAACTGCCGCCGGGCAGCGCTTATCCCCGGTATTTCGAAGACGAGGAGGGACGCCGCTACGGCGTCATCACCAACAAGGAGGCCATCCAGCCTCTGCTGGAGAATCTGACCGAGGAGGATGGCCGGGTGCAGCTTTGGGGCGAGCTGCGTTACGCGGTCAATGACGTCAATGGCCGCCGCATCCTGGTGCGCAAATACAACCTGCTGGACGCGGCTCCGGAGGAGGTGCTGGCCCGGGCGACGTCGCAGGCGTCCGACCAGTCGCAGGGCGAGGGGGGCGGCGAAGTGGGCGTCGCGCCTTACGCCATCGTTTACGACCCCCTGCCCCACACGGTCATCCACACGCAGGTGCAGGTGGCGGGCGAAGTGGGCGGCCTGGCGGATGATCACGTCATTCTACGGGTGGAGCATGAGGATGGCAGTCTGTTGGGCGAGATGGCCGCGCCGCTGACGCCCGCCGATGCCGGAGGCGCCACATTCTCGGCGATCCTGCCTTTCACGAATCCTCCGGTCATGAGCAATGGCCGCATTGCGGTTTATGCGCCCGCGGGCGGCGAGGAAGCGTTGTTGGGATGGACGGAGGTGCGTTTCGCCGGCGATGTGGGGGACAAGCGAGTCGTCATCTGGCAGCCCCAGGCGGACGCGGGCATTCGCGGCCAGGTGCTGGCGGCGGGCCAGGCGGAGAACATCCCCGCGGGCCAGCTCTTGGTGCGGGTGGAAGACACCGCAGGGGTGGTGCTGGGCAAAGCCCGGGCAAACATCAAAAGCGACGGCAACTGGCGCGTCAAGGTGACCTTCCGCCGGCCTAAGACCGCGCGTCCGGGTGTGATCGCCGTCTACGTCCCCGGGCCCGACGGCAACGGCCTCATCCTCCTGGCCCAAACCCCGGTCAAACTCAAGCGTTGATCTTCAATCCCCTTCCTGCCACTCGGGCGAAGGCTCCATGAGATAGGCGTTTTCCCGGCGACGCGTGACCGCGTCCCCGCTCCTCTCCCGACGCGCCAGGCCCTCCGCCAGCAACGACACGACCAACGTGTTCATGCTCACGCCTTCTTGTTGCGCTCGTCGAGCCAGACGGGCGTGCAGGCTTTTGGGCACCCGCACGACAAAGCGTCCGCTATATGCGCCCCCGCTGCCAGGTTCGGGCACAGGCAACCCCACGTCTTCGAGCGCGGCGATGGTCTCCGCCAGTGCGTCGAAACCATTCGCAATGGCTTCTTCGATGGTCTCGCCATCGGAAATGCACTCGGAGAAATCGGGAAAGGAAATGAGATAGCCCCCGCCTTCCTCCGGCGTCAGCGGTCGGATTTGGAAGGGATATCGAGTTAGATCACGCGTCATCTTCATCCAAAACAAAACGAATGAATTTTTTGATGTAAATGGGTTTGATGGGACGTTTCGCTGGCACAGGTAATGTGCGGCCATCCATGCGAACAAACACAACGTGACTTGTTCCTCGTTGACGCCACACAATGCCATAATCCCTGGCAACCGTCTTCAAACTATCGATTCGCCAGTCGCGAGGGTTTGCTTGCATTTTGCGAAGGAGCTTTTCCGCTTTACTCATGATATCATATCAAGTATCATGAAGCAAGGGTGTTTATTGCTATCCTGACGTGGTCTGACCGTCTTACCCCACCTCCGGTCTGGGCCCGGGCGTCTCGCCACTGATGACGCGAATGGCCCCTGGCAGCACCCGCACGTCCACCGTCATGGGAAAATCGGTCTTGATCTCACCATCCACCAGCATGAGCAGAGGATCATCGCTTTCGATGGCCACCCGAGCGCATTGGTGGTAGTACACCCCCGGTTCATGGATATGCGTTCCTTTCATGGTCTTGGGCAGCAGCTTGAACACGCCCAGGCGGGATCGGGCGTCCGCCACCAGGAAATCGAGCAGCCCGTCGTCCTGTCGGGCGTAGGGACTCAAAAAGTAGACGCCGCCCGTACGATAGCCAATGGAGATGTAGCTCATGAGGATAGGGCGCTTCTCCATGACGCCCTCGTCCCAGCGAAAGCCCACCGTGGGCCATTTGGCCTTGAGAATGGCTTTCATCGCGCCAAGGACATAGCGAGTCTCACCGTGGATGCGCTGGATTTTGGCCGCCTCCATGTTGGCGATGGCTCCGAGCCCAACAATGAAGTCGTTCATGAACACATGCTGATTCGCCCGCCCCAGGTCCAGCGTCCGCACATGCTTCGCTTCCACCAGCAGACGGCAGGCCCACGTCAAATCGCGGATGGGGATGCCGAGCTGGTAGGCGTAGTCGTTGGCCGAGCCCAGGGGAATGACGCCCAGGGTGGCCCGGGCGACGTTTCCATCACCCACCAGACCGTTCACCACCTCACTGATGGCCCCATCCCCTCCGGCCGCGACAATGGGATCGAAGCCTTGCGCCGCGGCTTCGCGGGCCAAGGCCACGCCATGCCCTGACCCTTCAGTCTCGACCCACTCGAAGTCGTAATTCAGTTCTTCCAGAATGCGTCGCACTTCGGGCGCTCGTTCCTTCGCGCCCCAGCGGTTGGAATAGGGATTGAGAATGATTTTCGCGGGCATGGGCGGTATGTTTGAAGATCGGGATTGGGATTGAGAATTCGGCGTGTAACTATACACGTATCCCCTCATAGCGAGGCAAAAACCACGAAGACACGACGACACGAAGGCACGAAGGGGAAAAGTAGCAGGTGGCAGGTGGCAAGTGGCGGGTGAAAAACGTCGCCGCCAGAAGAACTTGCTACTTGCGACTTGCAAACCTGCAAACCTCGTATTGTCTTCGTTCCTTCGAGCCTTCGTGGCAAGACGTTTTGTTGGATACCTGTATAGTTACTTCGGCGTTTCACCTGGAGGGTGTGTCCCAATTTTTTGGCAGACCTCCGGGAGGTGGCAGCAAAGTCTTGGGCAAAATGAAGCGTTTGACGCCACCTCCCGGAGGTCGTCTGCGTCGCCAATTATCTGGGACGCCCCCCACCTGGATTATATCATGCAATGAATGAGGGGTCATGCTATAATTCGAGACTAGCAGCACAGGCGGCTTGTCCGCCGACGCCGAGGAAAACCAGAGGGCGGCGTCTTCGCCCGGCTTTCCGGTTTATCGGGTTCCCAACGCTATTTCATGACACAGGAGTCTCCATGCCCCCCATCATCAACATCAGCGAAGCGAAAGATTACGTGGGTCAGATCGTCACCGTGCGCGGGTGGATCAAACGGCGTACGGGCAAAGGCAAGATCAATTTCCTGCGCGTGCGGGATGGCAGCGGCATCTTCCAGGCCGTCGCCTTCCGCCCCACCCTGGGCGATGAGAAATTCACCCAAGTCAAGAAGCTGACCACCGAATCCTCGGTCATCCTCACGGGCGAAATTCGGGCGGACGCTCGCGCGCCCGGCGTGCCCGGCGGCTACGAGATGGACCTGCGCGACATCGAGATCGTGCAGCTTGCCGAACCCTATCCCATTGCGCCCAAGGAGCACGGCGTCGAGTTCCTGCTGGACCATCGCCATCTGTGGCTGCGCAGCGACCGCCAGTGGGCCATCCAGCGGGTGCGGGCCACGGTCATCCGGGCCATCCGCGACTGGCTGGATGAGCACGATTTTCTGAACGTGGACACGCCCATCCTCACCCCGGCCGCGGGCGAGGGCACGACGACCCTGTTCGAAATCGACTACCACGGCCAACCCGCGTATCTGGCCCAGACCGGTCAGCTCTACAATGAGGCCAATATCTTCGCCTTCGGCAAGGTCTATTGCTTTGGCCCCACCTTCCGGGCGGAGAAATCCAAGACCCGGCGCCACTTACAGGAATTCTGGATGGTGGAGCCGGAGATCGCGTTCTGTCGTCTGGATGAGCTTCTGGAGATCGAGGAGCAGTTCGTCTCTTACATCGTCCAGCGCACGCTGAAGGAGCGGGCGGATGAATTGAAGCTGCTGGAGCGGGACACGTCGAAGCTAGAGAATGTGACGCCGTCTTTCCCTCGCATTCGCTACGACGACGCGGTGGCCATGATCAACGAGGCCGCGGCCCGAGGCGTGACCGTCCCCCCCAAGAATGAGCCGCTGCCGCCCATGGAATGGGGCGACGATTTCGGCGCGCCCCACGAAACCTACATCGCCAGCCGCTTCGACAAGCCCGTATTCGTCACTCATTACCCCACCGAAGCCAAAGCCTTCTACATGGAGCCCGACCCCGACCGGCCCGAGGTGTGCCTCAGCGCCGATCTGCTCGCGCCCGAGGGCTACGGCGAGATCACGGGCGGCAGTGAACGCATGAGCGATCCCGACAGGCTGCTGGAAGCCATCCGCAAACACGGCCTGCCCGAAGACGCGTTCGACTGGTATCTCGACTTGCGCAAATACGGCTCTGTCCCCCATAGCGGCTTTGGGCTGGGCGTGGAGCGCACCGTGGCCTGGATCACGGGCGTCAAGAACGTGCGCGAGGCCATCGCCTTCCCCCGCGTCCTCGGCCGCGTGCGACCGTGAAGTCAAATCATCAGGGCGTGGTTCAGAATACCGTCCTGCGCCTCTACAAATCTAGGTTCGCGATTGCGAAGGGAATCAATGACTAAACTGAAAGCAAATTGAAACCAAGGCTTTTGGTTCGCATTGGATCATCAGTGAAAGGCGATTCTCTGGCCGCGCCGCCGCCCGCAGGTGAACCTGCGGGCTAAAAACGACGCCCCATAAATGGGGCTACGGCGCAGGTCGCGCGCCGCAGGAAGCCGGGTTCACCCGGCGTCGTTTCGTAGCCCGGAGCTTCAGCTCCGGGTGGCCGAGGCCGAAAACACCTGATTTCAAAATGCGTTTAGTTTAATTGATTAAAGATTAAGGAATCTCCTGTCAATGACCTTAGCCTCTTAATGATCTTTAGTCTTTGATTCGTAGACAACGATTTGTAGAGAAGCAAAATCGGCGGAATGAATCATGCCATAATCAGTGATCAGTACCACGCCCTCACTGATTACTGCTTGCTGATAACTGATGACTCATGATCCATCTGCTCGCCCTCGCCACCGCCTTCCTCCTGGCCGTGGGTCTGACGCCCGTCACCATGCGGCTGGCCCGACGGTGGGATCTTGTCGATCGCCCGGGGGGAAGGCGGCAGCACCGGGGGGTGATCCCGCGCGTCGGGGGGCTGGCCATCTTCGGGGGCTTTTTGGGCGCGAACCTGCTGGTGTGGGCGTTGCCCGCGGCCTGGAAGCCCCCCACCACCGATCCGGCCGAGCTCTTTCGCTGGACGGGCCTGATGCTGGGGGCGGCTTTTGTCACCGCGTTTGGGCTGTTGGATGACCGCTATGGGTTCAGTAGCTGGCCGCAATATCTGGCGCAGATCGCGGCCGCGGGCATCGCCATCACTTTCACCATCTTCATCGAACGCATCAACAACCCCTTCGGCCCGGGCCAAATTGTTTTCCCCTGGCCCGTGGTCTGGTTTCTGACCATTTTCTGGTTCCTGGGCTTCATCAACACGGTGAATTTTCTGGACGGCGTGGACGGGTTGGCCGCATCGGTGGCCGCTGTGGTGGCCGTGGTGTTGGCCATTCACATGGTTCGTACGGGCCAGCAGAGTGTGGCGTGGGTGGCGTTGGCGCTGCTGGGCAGCGTACTGGGATTCCTTATCTTCAATTGGCCGCCCGCGAAGGTGTTCATGGGATCGTCAGGCTCCTATTTTCTGGGATTCAGTCTGGCCGCGTTGGGCCTCATTGCAGGCGCGCGGGTGGCGACGGTGCTGCTGGTCATGGGCCTGCCCATCATGGACGTGGCCTGGCTCATCTGGTGGCGATGGCGGCACGGCAAACCCCTGTTCAAAGGCGATCGCAATCATCTCCACTTTCGGCTGCTGGACAAGGGCTTCACGGCCCGTCAGATCGTCCTGGCCTACGTGGCCTTCGGCGCGTTGTTTGGAGCCATCGGATTGATGACGGCCAGCACCCTGGTGAAGCTGCTGGCGCTGGCCGCGCTCTTCCTCGTCAGCGCCTCGGTCATCTGGTGGGCGGGCAGGGGAACATAGGAACATAGTTCCTATCGAACCTATCACGAGATGGGGCGAAACAAGGGGGCGTGTTGTAAACTAAGAGAACCGCATTCATCCCCGCGAAGGAGGCCATCTCATGCCCACCAGCACTGCTATCGAATACACCTTCGATCTGGATCAGGTTTTGGAGGAGGTTCGCCGCGCGTTGGAACAAAAGGACTTCGAACGCGCGGTCGCGATTCTAAAGGCGCTCCGTCCCGCAGACCAGGCAGAAATTTTCGCGGATTTGAGTGAGGACGAACAGCGTTCCTTGCTCACACACCTTCCTCCGGAGGAATCTGCGGACATTTTGGAGGAGCTGGACGACGAGCACGCGCTGGAAGTGGCGCGTGAGCTGCCCGATGAGGATCTGGTCTCCATCATGGACGAGATGGAGCCGGACGAGGCGGCCGACCTCTTGGGAGATATGCGGCCGGAGCGGGCGAGACGCCTGTTGGAGGAGCTGGAGGACCCGGACGAAGTCCGACCTTTGTTGCTGCACCCGGACGAGACCGCGGGCGGCTTGATGACCTCCGAGTTCCTGGCTCTGCGGCGACGTATGACCGCGGCCGAAGCCATCGAGGCCATCCGTCAATGGCAGCCCGAAGCGGAGACCATCTATTATCTGTTCGTGGTGGATCGCTACGGGCGGCTGGTGGGCGTGGTCAACCTGCGCCAGCTCATCGTGGCCGATCCCAACGCGCTCATCCAGGACATCATGGATGAGGATGTGATTTACGTGACCGCGGACACCGATCAGGAGGAAGTGGCCCGGCTCATGGCCCGTTACGATCTCCTCGCCTTGCCCGTGGTGGATGAGAACAAGATCCTGCTGGGCGTTATCACCTTCGACGATCTGGTGGACGTGTTGGAAGAGGAGGCCACGGAAGACCTGCAACGCTACGGCGGCGCCGAGCCTCTGGAACGCCCTTATCTTGATACGCCCCCCCTGATCATCACCAAGAAACGCATCGGCTGGCTGCTCATCCTTTTCCTCACAGCCACCCTCACCGGCTCGGTGATGAAGTTGTTCGAGGATGAGATTCAGGCCATGGTGGCCTTGACGTTATTCGTGCCCTTGCTCATCGGCACGGGCGGGAACGCGGGCTCGCAGACCACGGCCACCATCATCCGCGAGCTGGCCACGGGCAACGTGGAGCCGCGGGACGCTTTCCGGGTGTGGTGGCACGAGGCCCGGGTCGCTATCCTGCTGGGGTTGGGCATGGCGATTCCCGCGTTCATTCGCGCCATCACCTGGGTGGACAACCCCATGCTGGCCCTGACCGTCTCGGTGGCGATTGTCGTGCTGGTGCTATGGGCCACGGGGGTGGGCTCGCTGCTGCCTCTGGCCGCGGCCAAACTGGGCATCGACCCCGCGCTGGTCTCCGGGCCGCTGATGAGCACCATGGTGGACGCCACGGGCCTGTTCATTTATTTCTCCATCGCCAAAGTGCTGCTGGGGTTATAGCGCTTTTATCCACTGATAACTGATGACTGAACACTGAATACTCAGCCTACCGCCACCTCAATCCCTTGGGATAATGATTCTTCACCACCCCTTTCACGCGCCTGCCCCAGCCCAGGGGGAATTCTTCGACCGTGACCAACACCCAGCCGTCCGGCCCCGATGATCGCAGGGTTTCGCCCCGCAGGTAAGCGTGAGTGTCGCGGCTGGCGGGGTCGAGGCGCAGGGTGCGTTGGACCTGGTGGGGCTGGAGGGATAAGGCCAGGGCGTGATGGGGCGCGAAGCGCCCGCGGGCGATGCGGCCCGCGCGCAATCCCGCCCGCACCGGGCGCAGGGGCTCCCACAGGGCAGGGGCCAGGGGCAGGCGGTGGATGTGATCGCCGTACTGAATCCAGCCATCCTCGGACATGGCCCCGACCATCGTCTCCCGCCAGAACGCCCGCAGCAGCGCCTCGGCCTTCCGGTCGAGGGAGGATGGCGGGGGTGCGATGGGCGCAGGCGGGGCGGGCTCCCCTTCGCGTTGCATGAGCGCGTAGAAATGCCCGTCGCCCGGTGAACGATGGGGCCAGATGCGGATGCAGCGCTCCAGGGGCAGGCCGCGGGCCAGGTCGGGCGGGAGCCAGTCGGGGCGGCCTGGCGAGAGGAAGGGCAGGGAAGGCGGCTCCAGCAGGATGAAGTCGGGATGGGCGCGCAGGAAGCGGGCGATGACAGCCTCGTTTTCTTCGGGCGCGAAGGTGCAGGTGGCGTAGAGCAGGCGTCCGCCCGGCGCGACCGTTCGTGCGGCCGCGGCCAGGATGCGGTCCTGACGGGCCGCGTTGCCGGGGATGGCCCGAACGTCCCATTCCTTCCGGGCCGCGTCCGATTTCCGGAACATGCCCTCGCCCGAACAGGGCGCATCCACCAGCACCCGCTGAAAGCGCCCGGGCCAGACCTGCGCCAACCTCTCCACCGGCTCGCTGGTCACCAGCATGTTCGTCACCCCAAACCGCTCCAGATTTCCCACCAGGGTTCGCGCCCGAGAGCGCACCACCTCGTTGGCCACCAGCAGCCCCTGGCCGCCCAATCGGGCCGCCAGATGGGTGGCCTTGCCCCCGGGCGCGGCGCTCACGTCCAGCGCCCACTCCCCCGGCTGCGGGTCCAGCAGGTGCGCGGCCAGCATGGCGCTGGGGTCTTGCAAATAGTAAAGCCCGGCCGGATGGTAGGGATGCCGTCCGGGCCGGGCGTGGGGGTCGGGAATGAGGAAGCCTTCGGGCAGCCAGGGCAGGGGGTTGAGGGCGAAGGGCGCGCGGGCCAGGAAGGCGTCGGGCGTGAGTTTGAGCGTGTTCACGCGCAGGCCGCGGGCCGCGGGCGCAGCCAGGCTGGCGACGAACGCGTCATAGTCATCGCCCAGCAGGGCCCGCATTCGGGCGAGGAAGGGGAGGGGGAGGTCAGTAATCAGTGATCAGTAATCAGTGATCAGTGGCTTCGACGCCCGTGACCGCCTCGCCCTTGCCGATCTGCATCTTCAGCCAGGCGTCGATGAAGGGATCGAGTTCGCCGTCAAGGACGGCCTGGGCGTTGCCCGTTTCGTAGCCCGTGCGCTCGTCCTTGACCATTTGATAGGGATGGAGCACGTAGTTGCGGATGCGCGTGCCGAAGCCGGGCTTGACGTATTTCCCCCGCAGCGCGGCTTCCCGGGCCTGCTTCTTTTCCAGCTCCATCTGATAAAGCCGCGATTTGAGGATTTTCATCGCGGTCTCCCGGTTCTGGGTCTGACTGCGTTCGTTCTGGCAGGTGACGACAATGCCCGTGGGGATGTGGGTCAGCCGCACTGCGGTGGCGTTCTTCTGCACATTCTGGCCGCCCGCGCCCCCCGAAAGGAACACGTCCATCTTGATGTCCTTGGGATGGATGTCGATCTTGATGTCATCATCGAGCACGGGCATGACTTCGACTTTGGCGAAGGAGGTGTGCCGCCGCGCGCCCGAATCGAAGGGGCTGATGCGCACGAGACGATGGTTGCCTTTTTCGCCCTTGAGATAGCCGTAGGCGTAAGGGCCTTTGACTTCGACGGTGGCGCTTTTGATGCCCGCTTCTTCGCCGGGCATGCGGTCGAGAATGGTGGTCTTGAAGCCCTTTTTCTCGGCCCAGCGCAGGTACATGCGCAGGAGCATCTCGGCCCAATCCTGGGCCTCGGTGCCGCCCTCGCCCGCGTGGATGCTGAGAATGGCGTCGCGGTCGTCGAACTCGCCCGAGAGGGCCAGCATCAGCTCCTGCTGGTCGATCTCCCGCTCCAGGTCCTGGGCCTCCTCCGCCAACTCGGCCAGCGACGCCTCGTCCCCTTCCTCCTCGGCCATCTCGACCAGTTCGATGGCGTCCTGGACGCGGTCGGTGAGGCTCTGCCAGCCTTCGATCAGGTCGCGCAAGGCCGAGAGGCGTCGCATGGTGACCTGCGCTTGCTTCTGGTCGGACCAGAAGTCGGGCGCAGAGGTGGCTTTTTCCAATGCTTCGAGTTCTTTCAGCCGGGCAGGCCAGTCAAAGACGCCCCCGGATTGTCTGGAGACGCTGCTCCAGGGATTTCAGTTTGTTCAGCGTGTCGCTCATAGAATTTGCCTTGGTGAGAGGATTGGGTGCAGGATTAGGATCAGGATTAGGATTGAGGTGGGGAGTGCGGCATCCTAATCCTGATCCTAAGTCCTCTTATCATGTTCCAGCAGGGATTCGACGAAGACCCAGGGGTCGAATTCGGCGATGTCGTCGATGCCCTCGCCCGTGCCCACGAAGCGCACGGGCACGCCCAGGCGGTCGGCGATGGCGATGACCACGCCGCCCTTGGCCGTGTTGTCCAGCTTGGTGAGAACGACGCCGGTGACGCCCACGCTCTGCTTGAATTTCTCGGCCTGAGTGATAGCGTTCTGGCCCGTGGTCGCGTCCAGCACCAGGAGCACCTCGTGGGGCGCTTTGTGCACCTGGCGGCGGGCCACGTTGCGGATCTTCTCCATCTCTTTCATCAGATTGTAGTTGGTGTGCAGCCGGCCCGCGGTGTCGATGAAGAGGATGTCCGCGTCGCGGGATTCCTGGCTGGCGCGGATGGCGTCGTAGACTACGGCGCCGGGGTCGCCGCCGGGCTTGTGGGCGATGACCGACACGCCTGCGCGTTTGCCCCAGATTTTGAGCTGGTCAATGGCCGCCGCGCGGAAGGTGTCGGCCGCGGCCAGCACGACCCGTTTGCCCTTCTTGCGATAGTAGTTGGCCAGTTTGCCGATGGTGGTCGTCTTGCCGGAGCCGTTGACGCCCACCACCAGGACGACGGTAAGCAGGCGATGGGGATTGTCGATGTCCAGGGGCGGCGCGTCGGCCTGGAGGATGCGCACCATCTCCTCTTTCAGAATCTGGTACGCATCCTCGATTTTTTTTACGCCCTCGCGGCGCACGCGATCGCGGGTGGCGTCCACCAGTTTCATGGTGGTTTCCACGCCCACGTCGCCCATGATCAGAATCTCTTCCAGCTCTTCCCAGAGCTCGTCGGTGATCTCATTGGCCTGGAACAGGGTTCCCAGACGGCCCAGAATGCCGCCGCGGGTCTTCTCCAGGCTGCGATCGATGCGTTCCTGGTCTTCAACGTCGATTTTGGCGCGTCGGAAGGGATTGAATGGCACGGATATCTCCTAGAGGTAAAGTGTCACGGATGGCGAAAGGGAGCTTGAAGCCAACGTTGAGCGCGTCTGCAAATTGCGTCATGCGCGATGCGTATTCCGCAAAGCCGCTCACATCACGCACCACGGATTACGCACATAGCGCCTCGCGCTGGCAGCTGACTCGTATGGGTATCTGTCCAACGTCGGCATCGGCCGCACGCCGTGTTTGCAATCTCGCCACGCTCTCAGTATAACCCAGATTTGCAATTTTTGCACCGCTTCCCTCCCGCCGGGGTGCGTTTCAAAAATGGGGCGCACTAGCCGACTCAAGTCGGGCGCTTCAGGCCTGCGGCCAGCGGACGGCCTCCGCCGTCCATTTTCACCGTATGCAACAGGTCGACGAAGGTCGACCACTGGCGCGAAGCGCCCAAAAAGCCCGAGTTTACTCGGCCAGTGCTTGGCGACGAATCGACGATGATTTTTTGCCCCCAAATTGAAACGCACCCCTCCCGCCGAAGGCGGGTCGGCTGCACGCATGGTTGGGCGCACGACAGAGCCGAACCATTGGGGAGACGCCACCGGCCTATGCCTCTCAGCGCTGTCCCGCCGGGCTGAGGAGTTACCATTAATCTTTACCAAATCTTGCGAATTTGGCAAAGACAGCGATGTTATATTTCTCATCTTCTCCTGCATTTTCCATCGCGTTTCGAATGTGATCAGCAATTGTATTACATGAGGATTGATGCGAATACTTCTGTAATTCTAACCATTCATAGAGCGTGGCAGGGTCATCCTCGTATACGCCACCCGTTCCATCTATATAATTTGCAAAGGTTGCATCACCAATGACAGCGCCGCATGTGAAAGTATTTGCGAGGTATTCGATTCTCTCATTGCGCCATTGGTTTTGCAAACCTGCATCATGAAATGAAACCACGAATTCTGCTAAACGCGCTCCATGCGTCAGGTCTTCCATTCTTGTTGATGAGTCAGGGTCAATATCTGCCGGCCAGTAATACCAAGTCAAATACCTGTCTTTGTTAGGTGATGTTTCAAAGTGCATGTTCCACCAAATATAGTTGGCAACTTTTATAATAGTATCTTCGTATTCGGTATTCGGCTCACCATCGGCAAGGCTTGCTCGGTATAATTCAACAAGAGGCTCCGCAATAATCACCGTCCAATTGATAGGAGCTTCGATACCAGAGAAATCCCCCCCTTCGTCACAGTCATAATAATTGTCCGGATATGCATAATAGACGCCGCTCGTGCCATCGATATAGGGAGAATCTTGATCGGTGACAAAAGGTTCGTGAGCTTCATAGAGATCGGCGACCATTTGATAGTATCTATCGGCATCCGCACCAAATTCATCCTGGAGATATTCATTTTCTTTTACAATTCTGGCAAATGCAGCGAGAGGATAAGCGTAAAGTGCATTTGTTAACATATCAGAGTATCGTTCATTGCAATCAGGTCCGTAACGGTATGCTCTCGTGCCCCATCCAGGCAAAACAGTACCGCTCCTGTCGTCAATTCTACCCGTTAGAATGTCATTTCCATCTGCAACGATTGTTAATAACTGATCTAAGTTCCGCAGAATGCGGACATCATGAACGACTTCGTACATATCGATATACGCCCGTAAATATGCCCCCCTGTCCCATCCACTGGGATGGTTGTCAACACCAAATTGTCCTACAAAGTAGTTCTCTCGTAAATCACTGTGCTGCTCTAAAAACCACGGAAGATCCGGAGGAGCCACAACAATGGGCAGGAAAACGCGCAGGGTGTAAACGTCTGGAGAAACGCCATCCACGCTTGGGCTGGTTAGAGATGGCTCAAAGTCCACTGCCTGCGCCAGGGTAATGGCCCATACCCCTAGCATCATCGCGAACAGAATGAGTGATAAACGGATGTATTTTTGCGTTTTCATAGTGGATCCTTGGCGCCAAGCCCCTTGAGCCAAGCCGTTATCCTGGGTAACTGCTAAGGTATCGCCACCACTTTTTGCCACGAAGACACGAAGAAAAGCCAAGGCGCGACGTATTTTCCTTGATTTTTCCTTCGTGCCTTTTCTTTTTCATGAAATTCGTGTCCATTCGCGTCAAGGTAAACGCCAGTGTCCAGTAAAGAGGCGGCGTGGGAAAAGGTGTGCGTTTGGGTGTTTAAACTGAAAGCAAATTGAAACCAATGCGTTTGGTTTGCATTGGGTCATCCATGAAAGGCGATTCTCTGGCCGCGCTGCCGCCCTAAAAACGACGCCCCATGAATGGGGCTACGGTGCATGTCGCGCGCCGCAGGAAGCCGGGTTCACCCGGCGTCGTTTCGTAGCCCGGAGCTTCAGCTCCGGGTGGCCGAGGCCGAAAACACCTGATTTCAAAATGCGTTTAGTTTAGGAGTCGAAGTAATGTGTCAGAGCATCCTGACTTCATTATACCCACACGACCGTTTCAGCGCACATGCTGGAGGACGCGTTGACGCAGGGCGGGCGCGGGCAAGGCCCCCACGATCTGATCCACCACCCGACCATTTTTGAAGACCAGCAGGGTGGGGATGCTCATGATGCCGTAGCGGGAGGCGGTGCGGGGGTTTTCGTCCACGTTGAGTTTGCCCACCAGCAGCCGCCCGCTGAATTCCTTGGCCAGGGCTTCGACCGTGGGCGCGATGATGTGGCATGGGCCGCACCACGGCGCCCAGAAGTCCACCAGCACGGGCAGGTCGCTGTTCAGGACGGTGGCGTCGAAGTTGGCGTCGGTGAGGGTGATGGGGCGATCGATGACGCGCGAGGTGGTGTGGGCGTTCGTGGTGGAGGCGTGAGGCCGGGCGCCGCCATTGCGATGAGGCGGCGCCCGGCCTCACGCCTCCACCACGAA
>JALXCB010000122.1 GCA_026991225.1 Anaerolineae bacterium
GATGGTGGCGTCCTCTTCCGTACGGAAGATGGCGGGGAGACCTGGTTGCCCGATGATACGGGCGCCGGCGTGGATTTGTTTGCGTTGGACATGATCGATGAGCAACATGGCTGGGCGGCTGGCGCCCAGGGGCGATTGCTGTACACCGAAGATGGGGGTCACACCTGGCGGCCGGTGACTTCGGGCGTTTCCACCGATTTGCATGGACTTGCTTTCTTCGACGATCTGCGGGGCTGGGTCGTGGGCGATGATGGCGTTATTCTGCACACCGAAGATGGCGGTCGCACCTGGCAGCGCCAAATTATCCAGGTGCACACCGATCTACGCGCGGTCACTTTCGAGACAGCTTATCGGGGCTGGGCCGTCGGGTCGGATGGCGTCATTCTTGGCACCGTCAACAGCGGCGGCGTCTGGACCGCCGCGTCCGACACCGGTTTCCCCACCAGCTTTTTCCAGGATGTGGATTGCGTTAGCGGCGTGTGTTATGTGGTGGGCAGTGCGGGCGCCACCCTGCGCTATGATGGATCCTGGCATCGATTCTACGACCTAAACGACGAGAATCGCACTCTTTACGCGGTTCAGGCGTTGGACAAACGCCGGGCGTGGAGCGCGGGCGCGCGTCACACCGCCGATGTCGAATTCAATGACTCTGCGCTGGAATATGATGCGTGGGGCGTGTTTTTGACCACCAACGGCGCAGCCCACTGGACGTTGCAGGTGGGCGATCTCTTCCCTCGCTTCCGCAAGTTGGATTTTGTGAACGATCAGGTTGGCTATGTAGTGGGGGGCGATTGGTCCTATCGCCGCACCACCGACGGCGGCAGAACCTGGTCCCAATTCCAGGCGCCGCCTCCCGACAAAAAAGCGCACCAGTTCTACTATGATGTCGATTGTCTGAGTCCGGATGATTGTTACTTCGTAGGGCGCTATGGCGTGGTGCGGCGCACCACTGACGGCGGCGTCACCTGGCAGGATCAGGGCATCATCGACAGCCCCACGGGCATTGGACGCGGTTACGGAAAATTCCTGTATGCAGTCAAGATGCAAGATGAACGCAACGCCTTCGCTGGCGGCAGTTACCGCTTGTTTTTCACCGATGACGGCTATCATTGGCGGCGCGCCGCGACCGCCAACGGCGATGTGTTCGATATCGAAACCCTTGGGGATGGCGACGGCATGGCCGCCACATCCACCAATTATTTTTTGAGTCGCAACGCCGAGGGGGGCTGGTATCAACGCAGCACCCGAATTGGGGACGTCAGGCTTTATGGCGTGGATGTAAAGGATAGCGATCATGATGGCCGGGTGGATAAAGCCTGGTTGGCGGGTTGTAAAAGCTCTCGATGCAGTGAGACGGCGGTGGTCATCTACACCGACGATGGCGGGGCCAATTGGAGCCGCGCCCAAGTTGATCCTGGCGTTGGCCAATTGCTGGATATCAGCATGGCGGATGAGTTGCACGGTTGGGCCGTGGGGGAGCAGGGCGCGATTCTTTATACCGCCGATGGCGGGCGTAGCTGGAAAAAGACTTATTCGCCGGTCGATACCCGTTTGGAATCGGTCCAGGCCCTGGATAAAGACATCGCTTTCGCCTCTGGCTGGGAGGGCGTCATCTTGCGCTATGGCGATTCACCCCTGGCGTTCAATGCACGTCCAAGACATTATGATGATGTCATCGACGGCCATCTGACCGAATGGCTCGACGGGGACGACGTCGTGATGAAGATCGATGCGGTGCTGGCTTATCATTGGGAGGCAAGCGACGGCCAGGCGCCCGCGTTCGATGACGCCAGCGCCGAACTGAGAATGCGCTGGCAAGAGGATCAGCTTGTTCTGGCCGTCGACGTTCGAGACGACGAAGTGACATCGGCAGATAGTATCGGTCTGGCCCTGGATGGACGTAACGATAACCTCTGGGGGGACGATGATCTCACATTCATCGTGCACTCCGATGGTCGGATGGAGGGGGCGCCAACGGGCGTTCGCGTCGTCGCCCGAGCCAACGATCACGGCTATCAGATGGAAATCGGCGTCCCGGCGGCGCTCTTGGGCGATGGTCTGCATCGCGGCGGCGGCGTCGGTTTGAACTTCCAGCTCCATGATGTGGATGGCGACGGCGGCAGCGCCCTGCTGGTGTGGACGGCGCCCGAACTTGTCGGTATGCCCGAAGCTCCCGATCGCTTTGCCGACATCGCGCTGGCCCCCTTCGATGAGCAAAACCGCAGCCTCACGGCCTTTGCCGCGGCCGGACAAATCGTAGATGGCGATCTCAGCGATTGGGATGATCTCAGCGCGCTTACACTGGACACAGGCGCCGCTGATTCTCAGTATGGCCCCGACACCACGGCCAACGCCCATCTGCAATTGCAATGGCAGCCCCAGGGCCTTCTTGGCGCGCTGCGAGTGAACGATGCGGATATTCGAGATGGGGATAGCGTTATTCTGGCTCTGGATGGCGATGGCGACGGCAAGAATGACGGGGCGCAAGATATGATCCTGACATTCACGCCCAATGGCTTGCAAACGCCCGTGGCGGGCGTCATCAGCTTTGTCTCAGGTGATGACGATGGCTACCATGCCGAATTCTTCATTCCTGTGCAGCTGCTGGGAGGCGACCTGGCGCATGGTCGTCAGATGGGCGTGAACCTCAGCCTGATCGACGTCGCCGTCGGAACGGAAAAGAGCGTTTTGGTCTGGGAGGGCGCCACGCCCGCGGCCAATTTCGGCGATTTCGGCCGACTCGTCATCAGCGACCGATTGCTGGCGTTGCAAGAAGGCCAGGCCGGTTTCACCGGCGTCCTCGATGCAAATCTGGATGGATTCCACCCCACCGACAACTTCGCCCACGCGCCCGTTCACGCCTGGCGAGGCAATCCCAACAAGAGCACGGTCATTCGTTTTCCTCTCGACGACATTCCAGCCCAGGCCACTGTCACCGGCGGTTCGCTGTGGTTTTGGGTCATCCGCGCGGATGAGGAGCCGTTGCAGGCTGCGGTTTATGCGTTGCGTCGCGATTGGGATATCAACGCCGTTTCCTGGAGCTTCGCCCGAACCGGCGAGCGATGGGAAGTGGCGGGCGCTCAGGGCGCCGCCGATCGATATACGCCTGCCACCGATGTCGAGCCGCTGAGCAAAGAAGGATGGATTCATTTCGATGTGGGCGCGGATCTCGTGGCCATGAGTCTGGGACAAAGAGAGAATAGAGGCTGGCTCATCGAGACTACGGGGGCGTTCAGTCAGTTCCAGGTGGCCGCGTCGGAATACGCCGCACCCGTCTATCGTCCCAAATTGATTGTGCGTTATGTCTTGCCGGTGGGAGAGCAGCCCACGCCCACGCCTACGCTCACGCCCACCGCCACGCCTACGCCCACTTCCACGCCGAGCCCCACCCCCACGCCCCTCCTCCGTTTCCTGCCGCTGCTGCTTCACAAGTACGAGATCCCTCCTGTGCTCCTGCCCGATCTGGCTCCTCTGGACATGCACATCGACACAGAAACGCCCATGGTGTGCACGGATGCCAGTCATCCTGCCATCCTGGGTGTGCGCGCCCGTTTCATCAACCAGGGCACAGCGCCAGCCGGCGCATTCGTCATTCAGCTCAATGGCGTCCGCAAGTCCTGGCCCGACCTGCCTGTCAATGCGGAAGGGGAATTTTGGACGCCGGGCTTCTCCATTGGACAAAATCGCCTGCAGTTGGACGTCGACGAGCAAGTCATGGAACTCTCGGAAGGAAACAATACGCTCGTACAGACCCTGCCTATTCCCACGCCTTTGCCCACATGCACGCCGGCGCCGTAACGCTGGATGGAAGGCGCTGTAGACCTCGGAGGTCTGGGAGACCTCCGAAGTCTTTGGCCTCGCACAGCCAGATAAACGTCCAAATCGCATTGGCTTGCAACGGTGTTTGCAAGATTCACCCATTGCAAAACGATGCAGCGAGTGCGGTAGAAATTCCGTCGGAGCCCGACACAAGACCTCGGAGGCTGATTGACTGACAAAACGCGTTTTGGTCTGCTGTGGTCGTCTATGCTGTCGACTGAAGTCGTCCCATTCCAGGCCTGCGGCCAGTGGACGGCCTCCGCCGTCCATGTTCATGATGGAAATCAGGTCGACGAAGGTCGACCACAGGCGCGAAGCGCCTAAAGAGCCCGAGTTTACTCGGTGAATACGGTCGGAAAGGAAAGCCTCAAGAGCACCATCCCCGCATCGGGAAACGCCTTCACCTTGAGCACCCTCTCAACCCTTATCTCAAGGCCCGTTTCCTCCTGCGCTTCTCGTTTCAAAGCCAGAAAGGGATCTTCACCCCGTTCCACAAATCCGGCCAGCAGCGCCCACTTGCCCTTCCCGGGCTCTTTCGCCCTTTTTAGCAGCAAAATGCGTGAGCCAAACGTCACAATCGCCAATACTGCCAGCTTGGGATCAAGATAAAATACGAATTTGCAGGCGTGGCACACCAATTGCGGCTGCCCGGGAATATCGATATCTTCCAGGGTGAATGGCGCGCCGCAACGAGGGCAGTATTTCAGATCGGCTTTATCGTATTGCCATTGATAGGCGGCGGGCGATCCTCTCATTAGCCGTTTTTGGTAACTGCTAAGGTAGTTGGCCCCAATCGCCCCTTTTTTGCCACGAAGACACGAAGGAAACGAAGGCGCGAAGTCATTCAAAAAAGATTTTATCCGTGTTTCCTCGTATCCGTGTCGAATGAACAGGGCTACGTTAGCAGTTACTTCCCAAATAACGACAACCTCTTATTCGAAAGTTCCAAATACGCCAATGAGGGGATCGTTGTGTCGAAGCACCCTCACGTTCAGCACCATTTCACGATAACCAGCGCTTGCGGCGCTTGTAGTGCTTCACCTCGCGGTAGCTCTTGCGCTTGCCCACCTCGGTCAGGCCCAGGTAGAACTCGCGCACGTCGGGGTTATCGGCCAGGGTCTGGGGGTCGCCCTCCAGCACGATGCGCCCGCTCTCCATGATGTAGGCGTAATCCGCGATGCCCAGGGCCAAGCGGGCGTTCTGTTCCACCAACAGAATCGTCACGCCCCGCTCCTGGTTGATGCGCTGGATGATGTTGAAGATTTCCTTCACCAGCAGCGGAGCCAGGCCCAGGGAGGGCTCATCCAGCATCATCAGTTTGGGGGTGGCCATCAGCGCCCGGCCAATGGCCAACATCTGCTGTTCTCCGCCCGAAAGATACCCCGCGGTCTGCTTGCGCCGCTCCTTCAGCCGTGGGAAGTACTCATAAACCATCTCGATATCCCGCGTGATGTTCCGGCGATCCTTGCGGGTGTACGCCCCCGTCCTCAAATTCTCCTCCACGGTGAGATGCTCGAAGACGCGGCGGCCCTCCATCACCTGGAAGATGCCCTTGCGCACGATCTTCGAGGCTTCCTCGTTGTGGATGGGCTCGCCCATGAACAGGATCTCGCCATCGGTGACCTCGCCATCCTCCGGTTTGAGCAGGCCAGAGATGGCTTTCAGGGTGGTGGACTTGCCGGCGCCGTTCGCGCCCAGCAGGGCCACGATTTGCCCTTCGCCGACCTCCATGGACATGCCCTTGAGGACGAGGATGACGTCATCGTAAATGACTTCGACATTGTTGAGACTGAGCATAGGACTTGTCATTTTCCGTAGCCGCACCATGGTTGGAGAAGCGGGAAACGTGAAGACGTGAAACGTGAGGAAAAGAATCTCACGCATCACGCTTCACGTTTCAGCATGGGAAGTTAAAGGCGCATTGCGATGACGGTCTTCCGCCTCAACACGAGGGGACTTATTGCAACGGGATGCGGCTTTGCATGAAGTCGGTGATGGGGACCCATTTGCCGCCCTGGACCTGGTGGATCTTGGCCTTGTCATTGCCACGATGGTCGGTGGAGGAGAAGGAGATGGGAGCGGTCACATCGCCCGTGCTGTAATCCTTCATGGCCTCCAGCGTGGCCTTGATGTTGGCGCCATCGTTAATATCCTTCTTCGCGTCCAGGGTGCGTTTGATGCCCTCAACCATGGCGGCTGCGGTCCACCAGCCCTGCACGTAGTGCAGACCCTGGTTGTCCAGGCTGTCGCCCTTGGATTCCAGGAATTTCTTGGGAGCCTGTGCGCCAGGGACGGAGAAGTCGGAGGTGAAGGGCATGACGCCCAGGACGCCATCGCTCGCGCCTTCCGCCAGCTTGATGAACAGTTCGTCAGCGCACCAGTTCAGGCAGATGAACTGCACATTGTCGGTCATGCCCAGATTCTTGGCGTTCTTCAGGAGCAGGGCCGCGCCGCTGGAGACGTTCTGGATGACCACATAGTTCACGCCGAAGTCTTGGGCCTGAGTGAGCTGCGGGGTGAGGTCGGTTGCGCCCTTGGGCATGGCGATGTTGGTGTAGGCGATGCCGTTTTCATCCGCGAATTTCTGGCCGTCGGGCACAGGGCTCTTGCCGAAGGGGCTGTCATGGTGGAAGACGACGACTTTGGGATCCACGCCTTTCTTCTGGGCGTCTTCCAGCACCCATTTCAGGGCGATGACCATCTGATCGGAGTAGGTGGTGCCCACCAGGAAGTTGTACGGGGCCTCATTGGGGCTGGCCAGATTGATGGAGTAGGATGCGGACATGAAGGGGATTTTGTCCTGGGCGATCTTGCCGCGCAGGGCCTCGGTGTCGCCCGTGCCCCAGCCTAAGAAGGCGACGACTTTATCTTGATTGACGTACTGGGAGTAGAGCTGTTCCGCCTGGTCCACTTTGTATGCGTAATCCTGGCCGACGAGCTCGACCTTGCGACCGTTGACGCCGCCGTTGGCGTTGAGCCATTCGACGAAGCCTTTCTCGCCGTTGGCGTAGGGGGTGCCCACGTCCGCGGTGGGACCGGTAAGATCGAAGAGGGCGCCGATCTTGATCGGGCCTTCACTTCCGCCACCGCCGCCGCACGCGGCCAACGCCAGGGCGACGACGACAAGTAGTGCTGCGAAAAGGAAATACTTTTTCACGACCTCCTCCTTTGGAAAGTTGGGTGGGTGGATAGGGATAGATGGGGTGGGGTGGATTGAGTCAGTAATCAGTGATCAGGCGGCCCGAGCGATAGCTCGCCGATACGGATGAAAATGAGAACGCTGATAACGCGGATGCGACGCTGATTTTCACAGATTTTTCTTTTTATCTGCGCTCATCCGTTTCAATCTGCGTCATCTGCGTTCCCTAATCCAAAGCAGCCGTCAGGAAGGGACGGTGGAGAAGGCGCAGGTGCGGCGCTCGCGCACGTCCAGCACCTCGATATCGGCTTCGGCCAGGGCTTTGCGCACTGCGGCGGCGTCCGCGCCCTCCTCCTTGACCAGTACCCGCTTGTGCTTGCCGTCCGGTTCGTTTTCGGTGGCGATGGCGATGATGCCGCCGCCATTTTCGTTGATGATGCTGGCCAGCGTGGCGAGGATGCCTTTGTGGCGCTCCACCCGCAGCACGAAGCGCAGGCCCGGCACATCGCCGCCGCTGAGCATATCCACGAACGCCTGGAAGAAATCGGTCTCGGTGATGATGCCGACCAGGTCGCCATCCTTCACCACGGGCAACGCCCCGATCTTCTTCTCGATAAGCACGCGGGCGGCCTCCTCCAGCGGGCAATCGGGCGCAGTGACCAGCACGGGCGTGGTCATGATCTCCTCCGCCTTCAGTTGGTCCAGCAGCGTGTTGATCTCCCATTTGCTGAGGGTGGTGGCGGGCGAAGGCATATTCTCCCGCACATCCCGGTCGGAGATGATGCCCACCAGCTTGCCGTCGTGGTCTAACACGGGCACGCGGCGGATTTTTTTATCCACCATGAGCCGGGCGATATCGGGCAGCGTGGCGTCCACCGTCACGGTGATGGGATTTTGCGTCATAACGTCTTGAACGAACATGGAAGCCCCCTGATTGGAGTGATTGGTGATCAGTAACTAAATGGCCAGAGGCGGAAGTAATCTCGGATGTTCTTCCACATTTTGGCGATGCCTTCGGGCTCGAAGATGAGGAAGAGGATGATGACCAGCCCGAAAACCGCCTGTTGGACGAAGGGAATGAGAATATCCATGCTTGGGATCACGCCCGAGAGCGCTTTGCCGATATTGTTGAGGATGGCGGGCAGCAGCACCATGAAGATGGCCCCATAGATGGAGCCGGAGACCGATCCCAACCCGCCGATGATGATCACGGCCAGATAGAAAATGGACACCTCGATGGTAAAGCGTTCCCAGGTGACGATCTGCCGCCAGTGGGCGATGAGCGCGCCGGTGAGCCCCACGAAGAAGGAGGAAGTAGCGAAGGCCAGCATCTTGTATTTGAACAGGTCGATGCCCATGACTTCGGCGGCGATGTCCTGGTCCCGAATGGCGATAAAGGCCCGACCCACCCGCGTGCGGAAAATGTTCACCGTCGCCATGGTCGTCAGCGCAGCCAGGGCCAGGATAATCCAGTAGAACTGAAACTCGCTGAAGTAATGATTGGCCCCGCCGAACCAGAGATAGTTCTTGGTGTTCAGCGCGTCCACGCCCCCTGTTACGGCGTCCCAGTGGGTGATGACCCAGATGATGATCTCCTGAGCGGCCAGCGTCGCGATGGCCAGATAAAGGCCCTTCAGGCGCAGGGAGGGAATGCCGAAGATGGCTCCGATGAGGGCGGTGGAGATGGCTCCGGCGGGGATCGTCAACCACATGGGCGCGCCCCAGTGGATGGACATGAGCGCGGCCACGTAGGCGCCCACGGCCATGAATGCGCCCTGGCCCAGGGAGATCTGCCCGGTGAAGCCGGTGAGGATGTTCAGGCCGATGGCGCCGATGGCCACGACGCCGATGGTGTTGGCCAGATTCAGCCAGTAATTATCGGCGAAGAAAGGAAAGACCAGCAGGAAGAGGATGATCAGCGCCAGACGCGCCTTTTCGATGGGCGTATGGCGCAGGGCCATGTCCTTTTGATAAGTCGAATGAAATATGCCGCTTTCCATAGGGGAGAGGTACCAATCGGTAATGAATGAAGGAAGATTGGATGGATTGGGATTGGGATTGGGATTGGGATTAGGATTGGGATTGGGATTGGGATTTAATCGTCAATTCCTTTCATCTTTCATTCTTATCCTTATCCTGATCCTTGTTAAACCCGTTCGATGATCTCTTTGCCGAACAAGCCGTAAGGCCGGATCATGAGGATGATGACCAGGACGATGTAGGAGATGACCTGCGCCAGGCTGCCATCGCCCACGTAGCCGCCCGCGTAAGCCTCCAGCAGCCCGATGATGGCCGCGCCCACCAGCGCGCCCGGAATGCTGTCCAGGCCGCCCAGGATGACCACGGGGAACACCCGCAGGCCCACCCCCGAGAGGTTGGGGCTCACCTCCAGCACATTGGCCACGATGATGCCCGCCACGGCCGCGGTGATGGCGGCGATGGACCAGGCCCAGGCGAAGATCTTTTGCACGCTGATGCCCACGCTCAACGCGGCCTGCTGATCATCCGCCACCGCGCGCATGGCCACGCCTTCCTTGTTGTAGCGAAAAAAGAGGGTGAAGATGACCAGGAAGGCCAGGGCGATGACGATGGCCCACAACTTGTCTGTGGTCACCACGGCGTTGAAGATATGCACTTCGTTCTTGGGAATGAACGCGGGGAACACCTGGGGATTCGTGCCCCAGATGCCGCCGACGATGGCTTTGAGCAAACTCGCCAAACCGATGGTGACCATGATGACCGAGATGATGGGTTCGCCGATGAGCGGGCGCAACACCAACCGTTCGATGATTACGCCCATAGCCGCGGCCACGATGATGGTCAAAATCACGCCGATGCTCCAGTGCACGCCCAACTGGCCCAGGAAGAAGTAAGCCAGATACGCGCCGATGAGCAGGAATTCGCCCTGGGCGAAGTTGATCACATCGCTGGACTTGTAGATGAGGACAAAGCCCAAGGCCACCAGCGCGTACACCGCGCCGCTGGTCAAGCCGGTCAACGTCAATTGCAAAAATTTATCCATGCGTGTCCAACTCCTCGATCTTCAAGCGGGTCTTGATCACCGCCGTGCGGCCATCCTGATAGGTAATCGTGGACTCCACGTCCAGATAATCGTTTTCGCCGTAAAGGGCTTCGATGATGTCCTTGTAGCGTTCGGCCACGAAACGCCGCCGCACTTTGCGGGTGCGGGTCAACTCCGCGTCATCCGCGTCCAGCTCCTTGTGCAGCAGCAGGAAGCGGCGGATGCGGGCGGCCGGGGGCAGGTCCTGGTTGGATTGCTCCACATGCTTGCGCACCAGCGCGTAGACTTCGGGCTTTTGGGCCAGGTCGGTGTAGGTGGTGTACGCGATCTGGTTCTTCTCCGCCCAGGTGCCCACATTGCCCATATCGATGTTGATCATGGCCGTGATGTAAGGCAGATCGCCGCCGCCGAAGACCACCGCCTCCCGGATGTAGGGGCTGAATTTGAGCTTGTTTTCGATGAATTGCGGGCTGAATTTCGTACCGTCGGCCAGGGTCATCACGTCCTTGGCCCGGTCGATGACGATGAGATGCCCGTCTTCGTCGAAATATCCGGCATCGCCTGTATGAAGCCAGCCATCCACCAGGGTCGTGCGGGTGGCCTCGTCGTTCTTGTAATACCCCTTGAACACGGCCGGGCTCTTGATTTGGATCTCGCCCGTGTCCTCGTCGATGCGGACTTCGGTCTCGGGCAGGGGCGTGCCCACCGTCTGGAATTTGATGTCGCCATCCCGATGCAGCACGGCGATGCCGCTGACCTCGGTCTGACCGTAGATCTGCTTCAGATTGACGCCCAATGCGTGGAAGAAGCGGAATACGTCCGGGCCCAGCGCCGCGCCGCCGGTGTAGGCCCGCACAATGTGTCGCAGACCCAAATGGTCTTTGATTTCCTGGAACATGACCCAGTCCGCGATCTTGTATTTCAGCTTCAGGCCGAAGCCGGGCGTCTGCTTGTTGAAGCGCACATCCGCCATCTGATAGCCCACGGGCAGGGCCCAGTCGTACACCCTACGCTTGAGCCAGGTGGTATCCTCGATCTTCACCTGCACCCGGCTGACCAGATTCTCCCAGATGCGCGGGGGCGAGAACATGGTCTGAGGCCCGATCTCCCGGATGTTTTCCTGCACCGTCTCCGGCTCCTCCGGGAAGTTGATGGTGAATCCGGCCTGCAGGCCGCAGGCCAGGGACATCATCTGCTCGCCAATCCAGGCCAGGGGCAAGAAGCTGACGAACTCATCATCCTCCGACATGGGATCCACCTTCATCAGGTTGCGCCCCATGCTGATGAGGTTGTTGTGGGTGAGGATGGCCAGCTTGGGATAGCCCGTCGTGCCGGACGTGGTGGAGAGGATGGCGATGTCTTCGCCCTGGCCCCGGGCCACCATCTCCTCCCACCAGCCCGGATGCTCTTTCTCATAAGCCCGGCCCAGCTCTTCGACTTCGGGAAAGTGCATGAGGTAGGGTTCGGTGTAATTGCGCAGGCCCTTGGGGTCGTAGTAGATGACCTTTTCCACCGTGTGCAGCCTGGGCCACAGTTCGATGACTTTGTCCACCTGCTCCTGGTCTTCCACCACCATGAATTTGGCGTCGCTGTGGGTGACGATGTAGGCGACTTCATCGACGATGCTGTCCTGATAGATGCCGATGGACTTGCCCCCGATGCTTTGCGCCGCCAGCTCGGCGTACACCCACTCGGGCCGGTTGTCCCCGATGATGGCCACGGTGTCGTCTGGCTCGAAGCCCATGCTGGCCAGGCCCAGGGCGAAATACCTGACATGATCCAGATACTCCGCCCAGCTTACGCTTTGCCAGATGCCGAACTCTTTCTCGCGCAAAGCGGTCTTCTTGTCACCGTAAAGCTTCGCTTTCTCGACCAAAAATTGTGGAAACGTTTCGGGCTGCATGGCGGTTCGATAGAGGATGAGAGGCAAGAGTGGAATGGGTGCAAGCCAATCTGGCGCATGACGCCGTCATTGTGAAACGTGATGCGCAATGCGTCACAACTTTACGGATTACGCATGACGCATTCCGCTCGTTGCAGACTCGCCCAACGTGGACTTTAGTGCCTTATCAATGGAATTCTTGCTCACTGGGCAAGAAAATGCCTCACGCAAAGACGCAGAGCCGCAAAGGGAAAAAAGAAGCAAAGAAAAGCTTAGCGCCTTGGCGACTTTGCGCGAGATCAGCTTTTTGGTTCCGGCTTGTCCAGGTTAGGTTATTTTGTATACGAATTAAAACAACGAGAACGCGCTCGATTCCTCACCGAGATAAGCCTCGATGACGCGAGGGTTCTGGCGCACCTCATCGGGCGTGCCATCGCCGATCTTCTGACCGAAATCGAGCACAGCCACATGGTCGGAGATATCCATGACAACGCCCATATCATGCTCGATGAGCACGATGGTGACGCCATGTTCTTCGTTGACGTCCAGAATAAAGCGGGCCATGTCCTCCTTTTCCTCGGTGTTCATGCCCGCCATCGGTTCATCCAGCAGCAGAATGGCCGGTTTCATGGCCAACGCCCGGCCCAATTCCACCCGTTTCTGCAGCCCATACGCCAGGGTCCCCACGGTCTTCTTACGGATGGATTCGATTTCCAGGAGATCGATGATCTCTTCGACGAATTTCCGGTATTCGATCTCCTCGCGCTGCGCCGATCCCCAATAAAGTGCGGCGCTCAACACCCCGGTTTTCATGTGCACATGACATCCGGCCAGCAGATTCTCCAGCACAGTCATGTGTTTGAATAATTCGATATTCTGAAAAGATCGGGCCACGCCCACTTTGGCAATCTTATGAGGCGGCATCCTGGTCAATTCGAACTGCTTCCCGTCGTTATGAAAGGTGATATGCCCTTCTTGCGGACGATACAATCCGCTGATGCAATTCAGCAGCGATGTCTTCCCCGCGCCGTTGGGCCCGATGATGGCGATGATCTCACTCTGCTTGACGGTCAGGCTCACCCCGGCTAACGCGGTGACGCCCCCAAACCTCAACTTCACATTCTCCACTTCCAATTGCACGTCACCAGGCTTCAACGTACTCCCATTGAGATTATGCTGCATTGCGTGAGCCATAACGTTTCCTTTGGGGCGAGAAAAAGGACGGAACGGATGCGACAGCGGCTTGGAAAAAGTTTGTATCGCAGAATGCTCAAAGTGTCAAGGGGCACATCAAGGGGCGTGTGATGGTTTGAGAGTATACCAGCATCCAATTGATATGGCAATTTTTCTTTAACCCGTGATTTGGCTTGATTTTGCATCCAGATGACGGGTTTACAGTTTTGCGCGCCATCATGGCTTATTTTCAAGACGGGATTCCTTGCGCTACAATGACCTCATGTTCGAATCCCTTGCCGAAATGCTCTCCCTGGCTGAAGCGGAAAACCAGCCTCTGCACGCCATCGTCATCGCCCGCGAGGCGGAGACCACCGGTCGCTCGCGAGAGGAAGTGTGGGCCGCCATGGCCCGCCGTCTGCAAGTCATGCGTCAGAGCGCGGAGGAGGGGCTTTCCCGCCCCGTGCGATCCCTCAGCGGCATGACGGGCGGCGATGCTTATCGTCTGTGGCAGTGGTTGGCGGCCGGGCATGAGCCCGTCACCGGCCCCATCCTCAGCCGGGCCATCGCCCGCGCCATGGCGGTGAACGAGGTCAACGCGGGCATGGGCTGTATCGTGGCCACGCCCACCGCGGGCTCCGCCGGCATCCTCCCCGGCGTCCTCCTCACCCTGCAGGAAGCCTACGGTTTCAGTGATGACGACCTGGTAAACGCGTTGTTCACGGCCAGCGGCGTGGGCGCGGTCATCGCCCGCCGGGCCAGCATCGCCGGGGCCGCGGGCGGTTGTCAGGCCGAGACGGGCAGCGCCGCAGCCATGGCCGCGGCCGCGGGCGTGGAACTGCTGGGCGGCTCACCCCATCAGTCGGCTCATGCCGTGGCCATCACCCTGAAAAACATGCTGGGGCTGGTGTGCGATCCGGTCGCGGGGCTGGTGGAAGTTCCCTGCATTAAGCGCAACGCTGCGGGCGCGGCCCAATGCTTCATCGCCATCGACCTGGCTCTGGCTGGGGTGAAGAGCGTCATCCCGCCCGATGAGGTCATCGACGCCATGGGGCGCATCGGACGCCGCATGGATCCGCGTTTCAAGGAGACCGCGGAAGGCGGCCTCGCGGCCACGCCCACAGGCCGTCGTCTGGCCCGGATGATCTGGAGCCATTCAGAGGACCAGAGGGACAGAAAGCCAGAAGGACAGCGGGATGCCGCCAGCACAAACGCCCCAACGACCGAATGACCAGATAACACCCTCCCCCCACTGATCACTGATTACTGACTCCTCCCCCATGCCTCTCTCCGCCGCGGTCATCATCGTCAACTGGAATGGCAAAGACTACCTGCGCGTCTGTCTGGACAGCCTGCGCGACCAAACCCATCCCGATTTCCGGGTCATCGTCGTGGACAATGGCTCCACGGATGGGTCATTGGAGATGCTGGCGGCACGCTATCCCGAGGTGCAGGTGGAGGCCCTGGGCGAGAACATGGGGTTCGTCGTGGCCAGCAATTTGGGCGCGGAACGGGCGGGGGATGTCGACGTGTTGGTCATGCTGAACAACGACACCGAAGCGGAGCCCCAATGGTTGAAAGCGCTCTGCGCGACGCTGGAAGCCCACCCCGAAGCGGGTGCGGCCGCCAGCAAGATGCTGCTTTTCGACCGTCGCGACGTGCTGCACGCCGCGGGCGACGTCATGGCCCCGGGCTTCTTCCCCCAAAACCGAGGCGTGTGGGAGGTGGACCGCGGTCAGTATGATGACGATATCTGGGTGTTTGGCCCGTGCGGAGGCGCGGCCGCGTATCGCCGCGAGGTATGGGAGGCTCTGGGCGGGTTCGACGCCCGGCTGTTCATGTATCTGGAGGACGTGGACCTGGCCTGGCGCATGAACAAAGCGGGCTGGAAGACGGTCTTCGCGCCCGAGGCCCGGGTCTATCATCATCTCAGCGCCACGGGCGGCGGGAAGATCGCCAGCTACTACGTGGGCCGCAATCTCATCCTCCTTCACCGCTGGCATCTCACCTGGGCCGACTGGCGGCGGGAATGGCGGGCCATCCTGGGGGGGCACGCCAGAATCGTATGGGATGCGCTGCAGGCGTGGCGGGGAGAGGCCGCGCGGGCGAGGTTGAAGGGCGTGCTGCACGGGCTGCTGGGGATCACGGGCAAACGGCATTGACGGGCGTTTGGGCGCGAACTCCCTGGCCGACGCACACAAAAGCGGGCGGCCCGAGCGACAGATCACAGATCGTCGATACGAACAAAATGCCGCGCGGCCACGTGGGCGCGGGGAGCCAATCCGTAATGCGTAGCGACCTCACGAATTACGCATTACGCATCACGTGCGTGGCAGACTCGCCCAACGCAGGCTTCAAGTCCCTTTAGCAAACCAATGCAACCCTATTTTCGGAACTGTCCCCCTCATCGCCGCAGCGTCGCCCGGATGCGATCGGGATGGAGGAGCAGGTCGAGGGCGTCGAGGATGTCCGGGATGTAAATGTCCGCGGCCAGGATCGCGGCCACAGCCGCGCCCTCGCCGCCGTTGACCGCGAGGCCCAACGCGGCTTCTTTCAGCATGAGCGCGTCGTTGGCCCCGTTGCCGATGGCGACGACGCTGTCTGCACCCAGGCCCTGCACCAACTGCTTCTTTTGCGGCCCGCCCGGGCCGGGCGTCATCTTGTGGAAGTGAATGCCCAGCGCCAGCGCAGCCTCCTGCCCCCCGCCATGGGTGTCCGCGGTGATGAGATGAACGGCCAACAAAGGTTTGAGCTGGTCCAGGCGCTCTTTCACGCCCGGAAGCAGAACGCCGTCTCGGGCCAGGGTGCCGTTCATATCCAGCACGAGGTGTTGCAGGGTGATTTCTCGATAGTCAGGGATGGAGATGGAGATCATGAGATTCGGCTTCCTCTAAACTAAACGCATTTGTAACTACTAAGGTCTCGCCACCGCTTTTTGCCACGAAGATACGAAGAAAAACGAAGGCACGAAGTTTTTCCTTTATTTTTCCTTCGTGTCTTCGAAAAACTTCGAGCCTTCGTGGCTTTTCGAGGCCTGAAATCGAGTACGTTAGTAGTTACACGCATTTTGAAATCAGGTGTTTTCGGCCTCGGCCACCCGGCGCTGAAGCTCCGGGCTACGAAACGACGCCGGGTGAACCCGGCTTCCCGCGGCGCGCGACCTGCGCCGTAGCCCCATTTATGGGGCGTCGTTTTTAGCCCGCAGGTTCACCTGCGGGCGGTGGCGCGGCCAGAGAATCGCCTTTCATTGATGATCCAATGCGAACCAAAAAGCCTTGGTTTCAATTTGCTTTCAGTTTAAATATAGCCCAACGCCCGGGCCTGCTTGCGCAAATCCGCCCGGAAGTCGGGGTGGGCGATGCCGATGAGGGCCTCGACCCGCTGGCGGATGGTCTTGCCATACAAATCGGCTACGCCGTATTCGGTGACCACATAGTGCACGTCGTTGCGAGTGGTCACCACGCCCGCGCCCTGCTTGAGCATGGGCACGATGCGGGAGATAGTCCCGCCTTTGGCCGTGGAAGGCAGGGCAATGATGGGCTTACCGCCCTTGCTGCGAGTGGCGCCGCGGATGAAATCCACCTGGCCGCCCACACCGCTGTACAGCTTGGGCCCGATGGAATCCGCACACACCTGCCCCGTCAGGTCCACCTCGATGGCGGAGTTGATGGCGATCATGTTGTCGTTTTGGGCGATGACGAAAGGATCATTGACGTAATCCTGGGGGTGAAATTCCACCATGGCGTTATCATCGATGAAATCATAGAGCCGCTGCGTGCCCAGCACAAACCCGGCGATGATCTTGCCCGGATGCAGGGTCTTGCGATCTCCGGTGATCACGCCCATCTCCACCAGGTCCACCACGCCGTCGGAAAAAAGCTCGGTGTGAATGCCCAGGTCGCGCTTGTCTCTGAGAAAATAGAGCACGCCATCGGGAATAGAGCCGATGCCCATCTGCAGGGTGGCTCCATCGGGGATCATCTCGGCGATGTGGGCGCCGATGGCCTTTTGCAGCTCGCCCGGCTCGCCCTGGGGCAGCTCGGGCAGCCGATAATTGACGGGCACGACATGGGTGAGCTTGGAGACGTGGATGAAGCTGTTGCCCAGGGCCCGGGGCATCTGGTCGTTGACTTCGGCGATGATGATGCGGGCGGATTCGGCCGCGGGCTTGGTCAGCCCCACCTCCACGCCGAAAGAACAAAACCCGTGCTCATCGGGCGGCGAGAGATGCACCAGGGCCACGTCCAGAGAGATGATGCGCTGTTTGAACAGCTTGGGCACTTCGTTGAGGAAGACGGGCGTAAAATCGGCCCGGCCTTCGTGCACGGCCTTACGCACATTGGGGCTGATGAACATGGTGTTCACCCGGATCTTCCCCTCCATGTCCGGGGCCACATAGTCCGCGTCGCCGATGGTGAGGATCTGGTGGATGGTCGTGCCGTGGATATCGTTGGCTCGGGCCCGCTCCACCAGCGCATGAAGCAGCTTTTGCGGCACGGAGCAGTTGCCAGTGAGGAAAATGTCATCCCCATCGGAAATGGATTGAATGGCCTCCTCCGCCGTGGTGATTTTGGAATGATAAATGCGTTCCCATGCTTTCATGAAGTCACCTCCTCGCCCAGCGTGCGTTTCAGCCCCTCGTGAATGATCTTGCCATGGCAGATATTGATGCCGCGGGCCAGTTCCGGGAATTGGTCGATGGCTTGGTCCAGGCCGTCATTGGCGATGGCCAGGAGATAGGGCAGCGTGGCGTGGGTGAGGGAATGGGTGGTGGTGCGGCCCACGACGCTGGTGATATTGGGCACGCAATAATGGATGACGCCCTCTTCGATGTAGGTGGGGTTGCCGTGGGTGGTGGGACGGCTGGTCTCGGCGCAGCCGCCCTGGTCGATGCTGGCGTCCACGAACAGGCTGCGGGGGCGCATGGTGCGGATGAGCTCGCGAGTGAGGATGACGGGTGTGCGCTGGCCCGGCACGTACACCGCACCGATGATGGCGTCCGCGAAGCGCACCACCTTGCGCAGGTTATAATCCGTGGCGGCCATGGTCACCCCGCGCCCGGCCAGACGCCGATTGAGCCGCTCCAGGGCCCGGGCGTTGACGTCGAGCACATAGACCGAGGCGTTGTTGCCCGCCAGGGCCACCGCGGCCTCGGAGCCGAAGGCGCCCGCGCCCAGAATGACTACTTCGGCCGGGGGCACGGTGGGACAGCCGCTCAGCGCCACGCCCCGCCCGCCGTGATCGTTCTGCATGAACCGGCCCACGATCTGAGGCATCATGCGCCCGGCGATGGCGCTCATCCATCGCAGCACGGGCAGAAACCCATCCTCCTGCTGCACGGTTTCCCAGCCGATGGCGCAAGCCCCGCTGTCCCGCAAAATCTGAATTTTCTGCCGTCGCCCTGCGGCCAGGTGCAAAAACCCCAGCAACACCTGATCATCTCCCAGCAGCGCGAACTCGTCGTTGGTGGGACGGGCCACCTTAAGCACCATTTGTCCTCGCACCCAGGCCTCTTCGTGGCTATAGACGATTTCTGCGCCCACATTGCGGTAGGCGTCATCATCGAAGCCGGAGCCCAGCCCGGCGTCGTGTTCGATGAACACGCGATGGCCCGCCCTGGTGAGGGCGTGCACGCCCGACGGCGCCAGGGCCACGCGATATTCATGCGGACGCACTTCTTTGGGAATGCTGATATCGGTCATGGAAACGCTCCTTCGGAGACAGTGTTCAGAAAGCAGGCGATACGAGCGATAGCTCGCCGATACGGACAAAAATCTCACGCAAAGTCGCCAAGGCGCAAAGGGGAAAGGTAACTGCTAACGTACTCGATTTCAGGCCACAAGAAGCCACGAAGGCTCGAAGTTTTTCGAAGACACGAAGGGGAAAATAAAGAAAAATACGTCGTGCCTTCGTTTTCTTCGTGTCTTCGTGGCAAAAAGCGGCGGTGCGACCTTAGCAGTTACGGGGAAAGAAGCGTTTGCAGGTGGCAAGTCAGCTTGCGCAGCTCTACTTGCTACCTGCCACCTGCGACTTGCAAACTTGTCTTGGCGACTCTGCGCCCTGGCGTGAGATCGATTTTCAAAGCAATTTTCAGTGTTCCGTGCGAGGTGATGGGATTATGCGGATGTCCTCGCCATCCTCGCGGGGCGTTTTGTAAATGTAGAAAAACGCGTCGGCGTCGAGGACGTGGCGGAGGATGAGGGGCAGGTCGGGCAGCGTGGGAAGTGAGGGAAGCTGGGAGCGGAGAATCCAGTGGGGAACGCCTTCGGCGTTGCGGGCGTGGAGCTCGCCCGAGACCCGCGCGTGGTAGATGAAGACGATGACGCCCGGCAAATCTTCCACCGCATCGCCAATGAGCAGCCCGCGCAGGGTGAGCGCGTCCGCATGAAGCCCCGTCTCCTCGGCCAGCTCCCGAGCAGCGGCTTCGATGGGCGTCTCGCCCTGCTCTACATGCCCGCCAGGCGCGTTATAGAGGCCGGGCCAGAGCCGCTTGTGCTCGGCGCGTTTCAGCAGCAACACGTTTTCCCCGCGGGTGGCGATGACCAGCACGCGGGGAATGAGGGTGAAGCGGGCGAGATCGACGCCGTAGGGGTTGTTCATGGGAAGGCGAGGTGCGACGCACCTGACGAATGCGGATCGAAATCAGGAATAGGACTTGATAGGGATAGAAGTGCACAATGGGTGCATTCAGATGGAGAGGTGCGTCGTACCTGGCCAGGAAATCCCCACCAGCTCCACCTCCCAGGCGACGTCGTCGAAGAGAACGCAGCGGAGGGCGTTGCCATCGCGGGGGACGCCCACGGAGCCCACGCCCACCAAGGTGATGGCGTCCGGGTGAAGTGACATGATGGGGCCGGTCAATCGTCGGTAATGATTGTCGGGGTCGAGTTGTTGCACGGCCTGGACGTGGGTGTGTCCGTGGAAGAAGACGCGGCGTCCCTGCGCTCCCAGCTCGGCAAAGGCCGCCCAAACCGCCTTCTCGTCGTGCAGGAGGCTGGGGAAGAGCTGCATCCAGCGGGGGCGGTGTTGGGCCATATAGCGTTGCGTAGCAGCCAGATCCGTGCATTCGGGCGGAAAGACGGGGCTGGCGTGGGCCGCCAGCCAGCCTTCGCCCGCGAGCTGCGCGGGCCAGGCCGCGATCTCGGGCTGGCGTTCGGGCGGAAAGCGGTGAAGCTGGCTCACCTCCCAGTTGCCAAACGTGTGACGGACGGGCAGTGGGTCGAGCAAGGGAAGGGGGCTCGGGCCCAGATCGCCAAGCTGGAGATAGACATCCACCTGGCGGGTTGCCAGATAGCTCAAAGCCCGTTCCAGACGGTCGTTGCGATGATGTACGTCGGAGAAAATGGCGTAAACGGTCATGCTGTCTATAGTTTATGCCAGGAAAGGCGTGTGAACAAGGATGAAGATCATACGGCGTGGAATCTGTAAATCGGGAAACCGGTAGACCTGTAGACCGGGCGGGGGAGTGACATGATCCGGTTTCCCGGTTTCCTGGTCTACTGCTTTGAAAATAGAGCCACGAAGGCGCGAAGGAAAGCGAAGGCACGAAGAAAAAAGACTGAAGACTAAAGATTATCTGCGGAAATCAGCGTTGCATCTGCGTCATCTGCGTTCTCATTTTCATCAGTATCGGCGCGCCGCCGCGCGTGGTGCCTGCTATGAAAATAGGATTCGGGAACGCAGATGATAAAGAAAAAATCTGCGAAAATCATCTGCGAAAATCTGCGATGCGAAGCATCCGTGTCATCTGCGTTCTCATTTTCCTCGGTATCGGCGCGCGGTCGCTCGTGTCGCCTGTATTCATATCGGTGGATGCATCTGCAATGGGACGGATTCGAATTCGCTGCACACGCGCATTTTTCAGACGCCGAAAGTAGCGTTTTCTCGGCGATCTCGATTACAATATGGCCGGATGTCACCGGCCCGTCAACGATCCCTCCATCGCAAGGTGACATCATTTTCATCATGTTATGAGGATCCGGTCAATGGCGACTGGATCCCCATTTATCTACTGTCGAGAGATTTGCAATTATGTTCGAAATCACTGGCGCACGTCATATCAACCGCAAAGAGCTTTTACTGATTCCACGCGTTCCTGTTCCGAAGCAACCCCCGGAGGAGCGCGTTTTTAATTTTCACGAAGTTTATCTGGGATACAACGAGGAGACGGTCAAGATCGAGGCTTCCCGCTGCATTCAATGCCCCGAACCGCAAGCGTGTCTGACCGCCTGCCCGGTGCACAATGATATCCCTCTGGCCATGTGGCACACCGCCCGCGGCGAGTTCCTGGATGGCTATCTCGCTTTCCGCAAGCACAGCACCATGTCCGAGGTGTGCGGCCGCGTCTGCCCGCAGGAGCGCCTTTGCCAGGGATCCTGCGTGGTGGGCGCGTATGAGCCGCCTGTCTATATCGGCAAGGTGGAGTACTTTCTGGCGGATTGGGTGCGCCGCGAGGGGTTATACGATGAGATCCTGGATCGGGAACAGCAGCCGCCTACGGGGCGCACAGTGGCCATCGTGGGATCAGGCCCGGCGGGCCTGCACGCAGCCGAGCTGCTGGCGCTGAAAGGCCATCATGTGGATGTCTACGAGCGCCATCCCAAGCCCGGCGGCCTGCTCATGTACGGCATTCCCGACTTCAAGCTGGAAAAGGACAAGGTCAAGGGGCTGGTCGAACGGTGCGAGAAGGCGGGCGTGCGGTTCATCTGCAATACGACGGTGAACGAACCCGGCCATCCCCACGTCGAAGACCTGCTCTATGAATACGACGCCGTGCTCATCGCCATCGGCGCAGAAATCCCTGCCACCATGGGCACCGAGGGCGAGGACCTGCCCGGCGTGTGGAAATCTCTGGACTTCCTCATCGCCTTGAACCTGCCTGAGGAAATGTATCCGCCCGGCCTGGAACGCCCTGACATCGAGGGCAAGACGGTCATGGTCGTGGGCGGCGGCGACACGAGCTCCGACTGTGTGCGTTCTGCAGTGCGAGCGGGCGCGGGCCGCGTCATCCTCAGCTACCGCCGTTCCGAGGCGGAGATGCCCGGACGGGAAGAGGATCGGCAGTTCGCCAAGGAGGAGGGTGTGGAATACGAATTCCTCACCCAGCCGGTGCGCTTCATCCCCGGCCCGGACGGGCGTCTGGCCCAGGTGGAGCTGCGTCGTATGAAGTTGGGCGAGCCCGACAAATCAGGTCGTCGGCGCCCCGTTCCCATCCCCGGCAGTGAGTTCATCACGGATGTGGATATCGCCGTGCTGGCCCTGGGCTTCTGGCCGGATGAGAAATTCGCCAAAGCCATCCCCAATCTGGAGACGAAACGCTGGGGCGAGATCCTGGTGGATCCTGAGACGGGCATGACTTCTCGCATCGGCCTGTGGGCCGCAGGCGATGCCGTGAACGGCGCCGACCTGGTGGTGACGGCCATGGCGAGCGCTCGCAAGGCCGCCGACTCTATTCACGAATACCTGCTGGAACTGAGCAAGGAATACGAGGATCTGGGCGTCCAGCCGCCGCAGCCGCCCGAGAATCCGCCGGGCCTGGAACTGAGTTGCGCCCAGACGTTCGTGGTCGTTACGCCCGAGCGACGCCCCGTCAAGCTGGAACGCATCTTCTGACGTTCTGACAGCAACCATGAAAAAAAACGCCCTCCGAGTCGCATGGAGGGCGTTTCAAAGTCGCTAAGACGCAAAGGGGAAAAAGATGAAAATCCTTAGCGGCCTTTGCGTCTTTGCGTGAGATTTTCGTCGGTATCGGCGAGCTTTCGCTCGGGCCGCCTGCTAAATGGGTTCAGCGCCCTGGCTTTCGGCGTAGGCGTCCATCACCTCCACCACCTTTTGCAAGGCGGGCTTGGTAATGGGTTTGGCCTTCAACTGACTGCGCAGATAGGACTTGAGCTGTTTGTAAGGGATCACGGGGGCGTCGGGATCCTGGACGTGCAGATCCACCTTGTCGTTGGTGAACACAACCAGCGGTTTGACCGTGATTTTCGCGTCGTCGCCCAGCTGCTCCCGTAGCCACTTCTCCAGCCTTTCAGCATCCATCTGAGCCTCGGCCAATGGTCGCCCGCCGCTTTCATCGCCGAAGAAGAACAGGATTTTGCGGAGAGAGAAAGGCGTCCTCACCTTGCCATCGACGATATCCACGCGCCCGGCCAGATCCCGGCCTACGATGGCGTAAATGCCCGCGGGCCCGACGAACGCCAGGTCGATGGGGCTGGACCACACATAGAGTCGATTGCGATCGTCGAATCCCTTGAGGGCTTTGGCGACGACCATGTCGGGGCGGTTGGGCCGGAGGAAACGGCGCATGTAGCTGTTGCCGATCTGGCCCAGGATGAAACCGCCGATGAGCGCGCCCATGGAGAGATAGAGCCAGCCTCCCCCATAAACCCATTGAACGAAGGGATTTTGGGCCAGCGGATTGCCGGTATCGTTCCATTTCTGGATCATGCCCGGTGCAAAGGAGGCGAGCATGCCCAGGCCGAGGATGATGAGCCCAGCCATACTCATGCGACGGCCCAGCGTTCCTTTTTTGGCGATGGTTTCGTTGTTTGCGTAAACGCGCATAGGAATTCCTGTTCCGAAAATAGAATTTTAGGGAACGCAGATGACGCAGATTGAAACGGATGAACGCAGATAAAAAATCTGTGAAAATCATCCGCGAAAATCAGCGTCGCATCCGCGTTATCAGCGTTCTCATTTTGGTCGGTATCAGCGCTGGCGCGCCAGCCGTTGGACTGCACGCTCTCAACCGGCGAATTTCTTAACTACAAGACAGGCGTTCTGACCGCCCAGGCCGAAGGAGTTGGAGAGGGCGATGTTCACAGGCTGCCTGCGGGCCTCGTTGGGCACATAGTCGAGATCGCACTCCGGGTCGGGGGTTTCGTAGTTGATGGTGGGATGCAGGAGATCGTGGAAAACGCTGAGCACGCTGACCACGGCCTCGATGGCCCCTGCGCCGCCGAAGGCGTGACCGATCATCGATTTGGTGGAGTTGATGGCGATGTTGTAGGCGTGTTCGCCAAAAAGTTTCTTGATGGCGTAGGTCTCAGTTTTGTCGTTCAGGCGGGTGCTGGTGCCATGGGCGTTGATGTAATCCACATCCTTCGGCTCGATCCCGGCATCCTCCAGCGCCCAACGCATGGCGTTCTGCGCCCCCAGCCCTTCGGGATGGGGCGCGGCCACATGGTAGGCGTCGGCCGAGGCGGAATGGCCGATGACCTCGGCGTAAATGTGGGCGCCGCGGGCCAACGCGTGCTCCAGGTCTTCGAGGATGAGCGCGGCGCCCCCTTCGCCGATGATGAACCCGTCCCGATTCGCGTCGAAGGGGCGGCTGGCCTTCTCGGGGGGATCGTTGCGGGTGCTGATGGCTTTCATGGCGGAGAAGCTGGCGAAGAACATGTGGGTGACCAAAGCCTCTACGCCGCCAGCGATGACCACATCGGCGAAACCATGGCGAATGAGCTCCGCGCCTTCGCCGATAGCCTGGGTGCCTGCGGCGCAAGCGGTGACCACCGTGTTCAGCGGGCCCATGGCGCCGAAGCGTTGGCTGATATGAAAAGCGGGCATGTTGGGCAGACCGCCCACGGCCACCATGGGCGCAATGCGATAGCGTCCTCGTTTGGCCGCGTCGGTGATGGCCTGCTGGTAGATCTCGAAACCGCCCAGCCCCGTGCCGATGACAGTGGCGGTGCGTTCTCCCAGCGACCCATCGGTGGGAAGTCCGGCGTCTTCCAGGGCCTGTTGGGCCATGCCCACCGCGAACTGGGAGCAGCGAGCCATGCGGCGGGCCTCCTTGCGCGGCAGATATGTCGTGGGATCCCAGTTCTTGACTTCGCCCGCGATGCGGGAGGGATAAGGTGACGCATCGAACAGGGTCACATAGTCGATGCCCGAGCGACCGGCCACGAGATTCTCCCACATTTCGGAGACATTCTGCCCCACCGCGGTGATGGCTCCCATGCCGGTGACCACGACCCGGCGGCGGATGCCTTCTCGGGCCAGGTGGATGGCCTGGTCGATGGCCTCGGCGGAGAGGTTTCTGGTCTTGGCAAGGACTTCTTCTGCAATGACCGTGGGTGGGCGATCAGGTTTCTCCAGCGCTTTCAATGTTTCCAGGATCAGTTCCCGCACGGCGGCGGGGGCGTCCTGCAATCGTTTTGCCAGCTCGATGAGCTGGTCGCGGGATGGGGGGTCAAAAGTCATGACGCTTTCTCTTGGAGAGAGGCTTGGAGATGAAGCAGGGTTTCGATCTTATGGCGGGTCTCCTCCAGCACGTCCGCTTCGACGAGACGCCCGGTGGTCTTGAGGGCGTAGTAGATGCTCTCCCGTTTGGACCGTCCATGGGCCACCGTGACAAGCCCATTGAGTCCCAGAAGCAGGCCGGCCCCATGCTCTTTGTTGGTCAGCCTGTCCAGGGAGGATTGAAAGGCGGGACGGGCCAGCGCCGCGCCGATTTTCGAGCGCGATCGGGCCATGAGTTCCTCTTTGAGGGTCTGGAAGATGAAGTTGGCCACCGCTTCCGATTGTTTCACGATCATATTGCCGGTAAAACCATCGGTGACCACGACATCCGCCTGTCCCGCCATCATCTCCTTGGGCTCGACGACGCCGATATAGTTGAGATGATTGCGCTGGGCCATGAGCACCTGGGCGGTCTTGATGAGCTGGTTGCCTTTGCCCACTTCCTCGCCGTTGGCAAGAAAGGCGACGCGCGGCTCCTGGATATCCAGCAGGGGCTTGGCGTAGATGGCGAGCATGTGCGCCCATTGCACCAGCCATTCGGGTTTGCAATCGGTGTTGGCCCCCACGTCGCCACAGACGTGGAACCCTTTGGCGTTGGGGAAAGCGACGGTCAACACAGACCGGTACACCCCGCGCATCCGCCGAAAAACCATATGGCCCGCGGTAAGCACCGCGCCTGTGTTTCCGACCGAACAAAACGCATCCGCATGGCCATCGCGGACCAGCTTCATGCCCACGACCATGGGATTGTTTTTTTTGCGACGCACTGCCATGGCGGGCTGCTCATCCATGGCGACGGCGTCGGGCGCGTGCACGATGGGCAGGTCCAGGCCAGCCGTGTCATATTTTTCGAGTTCCTGGCGGATAGCGGTTTTGTCACCGACCAGGATGACGGTGTGGTTGCCTTCACGGGCGTATTGAACAGCGCCAGCAACGGTTTCTGCGGGAGCGAAATCGCCGCCCATGGCATCAAGAACCAGTTTCATGGGCGACGTCTCCCGAAAGGGTTGGAAAAGGATAGCGTTTTCAACTGCATGAGTGGGAATGGGAAGAGACTGCTTTGAAAATAGAGCCACGAAGGCGCGAAGGAAAGCGAAGGCACGAAGAAAAAAGACTGAAGACTAAAGATTATCTGCGGAAATCTGCGATGCGAAGCATCCATGTCATCTGCGTTCTCATTTTCGTCCGTATCGGCGAGCTTTCGCTCGTGACGCCTGCTATGAAAATAAAGTAATCAGTGATCAGTTATCAGTAATCGTAACTACTAACGTAGCGAGGTCGAAAACCACGAAGACACGACGACACGAAGGCGCGAAGGGTAATAGTGGCAGGTGGCAGGTAGCAAGTTGCAGGTGAAAATTCGCTGTCAGAAGGACTTGCCACTTGCGACTGACAAACCTGCATTGTCTTCGTCCCTTCGAGCCTTCGTGGCAAGGCATTTTCGATGCCGAACCAGGCTACCTTAGCAGTTACTCATGACCATCAAAAACCCATTGTAATGGATCGGGACGAATGTTGACAAGTGAGGCTTGCATTCGTATAATTGGTGTTGGTGAGCCCCCGTGGCGGAATTGGCATACGCGGCAGGTTGAGGGCCTGTGCCCAACCGGGCGTCTCCGTTCGAGTCGGAGCGGGGGCACCACAAGCAAGCGTCGGTCGCATGACCGGCGCTTTTTTGTTATCCGCTGAAGTTCACGCGACGCCGCCAAGGGGCAAAGGGAAAGAAGCAAAAGGTTTTTGTGGGATTTGCGAATTGGGAACGTATGTGCTATCATAGCTTCCGAACAAGTGTTCCCGAAACAAATCTTCTATCCTCAAGGAGAAAGCCTCATGGCCGCGAGCAATGGCAACGGCAAAGACAAAGTTCTGGAAACCACCATCCATCAACTCACCAAACGCTTTGGCGATGGCATCATCATGCGCCTGGGCGAGGCCGACGCCCTGAACGTGGAGGTGATCCCCACGGGCGCGCTGCCCCTGGATATCGCCCTGGGGGTGGGAGGTCTGCCTCGAGGCCGGGTCATCGAGATCTACGGGCCCGAATCCTCCGGCAAGACGACCCTTTGCCTCCATGTCATCGCCGAGGCCCAAAAGCGGGGCGGCCTCGCCGCTTTCATCGACGTGGAGCACGCGCTGGACCCGGCCTACGCCCGCAAGATCGGCGTGGATGTGGACAATCTCTACGTCTCCCAGCCCGACACGGGCGAGCAAGCGCTGGAGATCGCAGAGATGCTGGTGCGTTCGGGCGCGTTGGACGTGGTCGTCATCGATTCGGTGGCCGCGCTGGTTCCTCGGGCCGAGATCGAAGGTGAAATGGGCGACGCGCACATGGGCCTGCAGGCCCGACTCATGAGCCAGGCCCTGCGCAAGCTCAGCGGCGTCATCAAGCAAACCGACACCATCGTCATTTTCACCAACCAGCTTCGCATGAAGATCGGCGTCATGTTCGGGAACCCCGAGACCACCACGGGCGGCATGGCCCTGCGCTTTTACTCCTCCGTGCGTCTCGACATCCGCCGCATCCAATCCATCAAACAGGGCGGCGAGACCATCGGCAACCGCACCCGGGTCACCGTGCGCAAAAACAAGGTCGCGCCCCCCTTCCGCACGGCCGAGTTCGACATCATGTTCAACGAGGGCATCTCCCAGACGGGCGCGATCCTCGACCTGGGCGCGGAGATGGATATCATCGAAAAGCGAGGCTCCTTCTACAGCTTCGAGGGCCAGCGTCTGGCCCAGGGCCGGGAGAACGCCAAGCGCTTCCTCAAGGAGAATCCCGACATCGCCCGTCGCGTCGAACGGCTCATCCGCGAGCGCGCGGGCCTGCCTGTGGACGACTATCTGCTGGAGGAAGCGGGCCTGGAAGAAGGCCTGTTCGCGGCGTAAGCCTGCCTTGAAAATAGATTGGGTAAACCGGGAAACCGGGAAACCGGTAGACCAGTAGACCGGGTGGATAAGCAAGTTGGTTCGGTTTCCCCGGCTTCCTGGTTTACAGGTTTCCTGGGCTACCGGTTTACAGGGCTCCGTAGCCCTCCATTTTCATCCACATCCGCGAGCCGCCGCACGCCTTACGTTTCACGGTGCGATACTGGTCAAACCGGGCGAAAGTGTGGATAATGGGCGGTTATGACGACCATCACCCTGATTGACACGCCCCAAACCGCCGACATTTCCCTGGACGCCAAACTCGCCCGGCTGCGCGCCATCCTGCGCGGCATGGGCCGGGTCATCATCGCCTTCTCCGGCGGCGTCGATTCCGCGTTCCTGTGGCTGGTGGCCCATCAGGAATTGGGCGAAGACGCGCTGGCGGTGACCGCGCTCTCGCCCTCCCTGGCCTCGTGGGAGCGGGAAGAGATCCAACGCCTGGTGAAGGAGATCGGCGGACGGCATCGCTTCATCGAAACGCATGAAGTCGAAGACCCCAACTACGCGGCCAATCCCATCAACCGTTGCTATTTTTGCAAGGACGCGCTGTGGGAGACGCTGGACGCGGTGGCTGCGGAAGAGGGCGTCCCTTACCTGCTGGATGGCTACAACCTGGACGATATCGGCGATTTTCGCCCGGGCCAGCAGGCGGGCCAGGAACACAGGGTGCGCAGCCCGTTGAAGGAAGCGGGCTTCACCAAGGCCGATATCCGCGCAGCGGCCCGGCGGCTGGGCCTGAGCGCCTGGAACAAGCCCGCGGCCGCGTGTCTGGCCTCCCGCTTCGCCTATGGCGTGCGCATCGACGAGGCGCGATTGAGCCGGGTGGATCGGGCGGAGCGCTGGCTGCGGGAGCGGGGTTTCAGCCAGCTTCGCGTACGGGTGCAGGATGAGAAGCTCGTACGCATCGAAGTCCCTGTCGAGCAAATCCCCGCCATCATCGCCTTGCGCCAGGAACTGGTCGCCTATTTCAAATCCCTGGGCTTCGTCTACATCACCCTCGACCTGGAAGGATTCCGCTCGGGCAGCATGAACGAGGCGTTGGGCGCGGATTGATGGGTGCGTCCCAATTTTTTGGCAAATTGCGTTGTCATCGGGAAAGCCGTCGCGCGGGCATTACCCCTACACCCGGCGCTGAAGCGCCGGGCTACAAAACCACGCCGGGTGAACCCGGCTTTTGACGCGGGCTAGCTCTGAAAGCCCCCTTGAGGGGGCGTCGTTTCTAGCCCGGAGGTTCACCTCCGGGGCGCCCGGCGCAACGCGCCAATAATTTGGGACGCACCCCGGATTGATGGGATGATTGATTGCCTGGCAGCTTTATGATATACTGCGAATATGCCCGGTTTCCCATCATCTTTTTTCACCCAATCTGGCCTTCATGAGATTCAAATGGGATCCACAGAAAGCAAAGATCAATTTACGCAAGCATCGAGTCGCGTTTACAGAGGCTGCAACGGTATTTGGCGATCCCTTGAGCGTAACCATTCCTGATCCCGATCATTCGTAACTACTAACGTACTCGATTTCAGGCCTCGAAAAGCCACGAAGGCTCGAAGTTTTTCGAAGACACGAAGGAAAAATAAAGGAAAAACTTCGTGCCTTCGTTTTTCTTCGTATCTTCGTGGCAAAAAGCGGTGGCGAGACCTTAGTAGTTACGATCATTCACTGGAAGAAGAACGTTTTTTTGATTATCGGGCAATCTCAACAAGGACGGTTGTTGATCGTCGCATTTGCGGAACGCGAAGATCATATCCGCATCATCAGTGCACGAGAACTGACTCGATCTGAAAAAATAGCTTATGAAGAAGACATCTATGGTTAATCCACCTGCTGATCCGGAAGACGATTTGCGGGACGAGTATGACCTGCGCGAGCTGCTTCCGAAAGGCGTGCGGGGGAAATACGTCGATCAATATCGTGCAGGCACGAACCTTGTACTTTTGGAACCGGATGTAGCAGAGGCGTTTCCGGATGAAGAGGCTGTCAACGAAGCGCTTCGGCTAGTGATGAAATTGGCGGAAATTCAGCAAAGGAAAAAAGTGGCGTAATTCTGAAGGAACATTGGATGGGGTGAAGAACATCTGGAATATCGGTTTTTCATGAAAAAATCAGCCTCCGAAATCGATTCCTTCGCCAACCTGGATCACGACCGTCAGGCCCGCAACGGCCTGCCCGAGATCGTCTACGCGGAGAGCAAAACGCCCGAGCAGGTCGCGGCCATCATGGCCGAATTGTATGAGCGGGCGGGAACGGCCCTGGCCACGCGGGCGTCTTCCGAGCATTTTGCCGCGGTCCAGGCCCGCCTGCCCGAAGCCATCTATCACGAACTGCCCCGGCTCATCACCGTGGGCCAACCCCTGCGCCAGCCCCAGCCCGAGGATCCCTACGTGGCCGTGGTCTGCGCGGGCACCAGCGACCTGCCCGCGGCCGAAGAGGCCGCGCTCACCCTGGCATGGGCGGGCTGGCCCGTGCGCCGGGTGACCGACGTGGGCGTGGCAGGCATTCATCGCCTCTTTGCTGTGGAGGACGTGTTGCGCGAGGCCGCAGTGTGCATCGTGGTGGCGGGCATGGAGGGGGCGCTGCCCAGCGTCGTGGGCGGACGCATCCCCACGCCCATCATCGCCGTACCCACCAGCGTGGGCTACGGCGCCAGCTTCGGCGGTCTCAGCGCCCTGTTGGGAATGCTCACCGCCTGCGCGCCCGGCATCACGGTGGTGAACATCGACAACGGCTTCGGCGCGGCCGCGGCCGCGCATCGCATTTTGCGAACGCTTATGCAACGCGAATGAAGGGTGTGTCCCAATTTTTTGGCAGACCTCCGGGAGGTGGCGCCAAACGCTTCATTTTGCCCCAAACCCTGTCGCCACCTCCCGGAGGTCGTCTGCGTCGCCAAATTTCTGGGACACACCTCTAATGAAAATGGGGTTGACAAAGCTTCATTTATGGGTTACAATCTATTCAACTCTTGGAATAAGGTTATTCCACTTCGAATGCCCATCCTGATCCATCATGCCGGCCAACGACCCCCTGATTTCGGATGCCGCCCGCATCGCCCGGGCCATCAGCCACCCCGTCCGCTTGCAGATCCTCAATGAACTGCGAGGGGATGGGGCCTACGTCATGCACCTCACCTCGGTGCTGGGAAGGCCCCAGGCCAATATCTCCCAACATTTGATGGTGCTGCGGGAAGCGGGCCTCGTCCGAGCCATCCGCGAGGGCATGACCGTGTTCTATGTGGTCAGTGACCCCGATGTGCTGACCGTGGTCGATGCGCTTTTGGCCCTGGCAAAAAAACGCGCGGCGCAGCGCGAACTCATGGCCGAGGCGGGGATGGAGGAAGGACGAGGCGGCAGGCGACGTCATCGCGGCAAATGCCGATGCCCGCGCTGTCGCCAGCAATGAAATGGGTGCTTCCCAAATCAGTTGGCGCCAGCGTCCTGTCCGAGTGAACTCGGGCGTTTTAGGCGCTTCGCGCCAGGGGTCGACCTCCGTCGACCGGAAGACTGGACGGCGTAGGCCGTCCACTGGCCGCAGGCCAAAAGTGTCCGACTTCAGTCGGTGAGTACGGCAGTGCAACGCTTCAACCGAAAAAGGACGCACCCCCATGAAATAACGCCGTCCAACGGGCTGTTATTTTTTTACCAAAGGACATTCGATTTCAGGAATAACTTTTTCTCACTTACTTCTTACGCTCACCAAGGAGGTAAAAACTTATGATGTACGGAAAGAAACGATACAGCCATTGGCATGAGAACATGAACGACGTTCCCGGCGGAGGTCGCCACGGCGCTGGCCGCGGCATGGAAGGCTTCGGCCGCGGCCCGATGTGGGGCCAGAGGCGGCGTATGCGACGCCGCGATTGCTGGGAGCAGGAAGACGCGGACACGCAACGGGCCTGGCTCGAAGCCCGCAAACAGCGCTTGCAAAGCCGTCTGGCCGAGGTCGAAGAGGCCTTGCTCGCTCTCGACCAGGACAATCCCGCTGGCTGACTCCATCCAAATCCCGCAATTTCAACCATCACGCACTGAGAACAGCAGCAACCTCGTCGGCGCCCGGCATGAGACCTCGGAGGTCTGCGCAGACCTCCGAGGTCTGGGCGAAGCGCTCCCAATGCAATGATTCTGGGCTTTGACGAAGCCGGGTGCATAGCAGCCTCCAAATTCGGAATTGCGGGGCCAAATTGATACAGTCTCTTTCCACCCGGGCGCGTCCCAAATCATTGGCAGACACTTGCCGAGTAAACTCGGGCTCTTTAGGCGCAAGCCCCCTCCTTTGCTTCCTCCCCCACTCCGAGACGGGCGGGGGAGGAGATAAGGAAGGAGGATTCGATGGCGCCGGTGGTCGCCCTTCGGCGACCATTTGTTGGCATGATTTTGGACGGCGTAGGCCGTCATCTTATTCCCTTCCGCTATTCTCCCCCGCAAGCGGGGGAGATGAAGAGGGGGATGGCCGCAGGCCTGAAGAGTTCGACTTCAGTCCGCTGAATGATGCCAAATTCCTGGGACACACCCCTTCCAACCTGCGCATTGGACGGAAAACGGGATTTTGTGCGACAATGGGAAGCTATGAAGACCCTGATCATCGGCCTGGACGGCGGCACATGGGACCTGTTCGGCCCTTTGTGCGATCTGGAAGCCATGCCCCATCTGGCCGCGTTGCGCCAGCGCAGCGCCTGGGGCCCGCTGCTTTCCACGCAGCCCCCCTTCACCGCGCCCGCGTGGGCCAGTTTCGCCACCGGCGTCAATCCCGGCAAGCACGGCATCCTCAATTTCATCCAGGCCGAGGGCTCGCCCGCCCGGCTGCTGCGCGGGGAGGGAACGCCCGTGAACAGCGCCCACATTCGCGCGCCCCTGCTGTGGGAATACTTCGACGCCTACGACAGGCCCACCGGCGTCCTCAACGTGCCTCTCAGCTATCCCCTGCGCCCGGTGGCGGGCTTCGCCATCAGCGGGATGCTCACCCCGCCCCACGCCCGCGACTGGGCCCATCCACCCGACCTTCTTCACGCCCTCAAAGGCTACATCATCGACCTGGATTACGGACGGCCCGGCCAGCCCCTCACCCGCGAGGATCTGCCCCGGCCTCTGGCCATGCTGGATGACATCCTGCAAATGACCGAGCGCCGGGGAAGGCACGCCCTGCGCCTCATGCAGCAACGGGCCTGGGATGCGTTCATGGTCGTGTTCACCGGTACCGACCGCATTTCCCATCACTTCTGGCACTATCTCGCTCCTGATTACAGCCATCTCGCCCCCAAACTCGACGTGCGCATCTCTCAACGGCTGGCCGATTATTTCGATCTCCTGGATCAACTGCTGGGCGCGCTGGTGAAAAACGCCGGGCCCGACGCCGTCATCCTCATCCTCTCCGACCACGGCTTCGGCCCCGCGGCCCGGCATTGGGTGCATCTCAACAACTGGCTGCTGGAGCTGGACCTGCTCCGCCTGCGTATGGGCAAATCGGGTTGGATGCAGCGACTCAAGCGGGGCGCGCCCTGGCTTTCCGACATGGCCAAACGCATCCTGCCCGCCGAAGCCCGCAACGCGGTCAAGCAGCATGGCAGCCTGGCCGACGCCATGGATTGGGAAAACACCCTGGCCTGGGCCATGCCCCTCTACAACAACGTGGCCGGAATCTACCTCCACCGCACCAGTCACAAACCGCCCGGCCCGGTCAGCCCCGCGGCCGCGCCCAAACTGCTGGACTTCCTCATCGAACAGGCCCGAACCCTGCGCATCCCCGGCGCGGACAGGCCCCTGTTCACCGACATCCACCTGGGCAGCGAACTCTACCACGGCTCCTACACCGACAGCTTCCCCGACATCGTCCTCACCATGGACCCCGACTACGCGGCCGTGCCCACCCTGGGCTCCACCCTCATCACCCCCATCCCGCCCGGACAATTCCTGCGCAGCGGCGACCACCGGCCCGAAGGCATGTTCCTGGCCGCAGGCCCGCCCATCCAGCCCGGCCCCCTGCCGGAAGTCCCCCGCCTCATCGACCTGGCCCCCACCATCCTCCATCTGGCCGACCTGCCCATTCCCGAAAGCATGGATGGCCGGGTCCTCGACGCCATCTTCCAACCCCGCTGGCTGCAAACCCCTCCCCCCAAACCGGGCCCCGACCTGCCCCCGCCCGACGCCGCGGCCGCGCTCTCGCCCGACGATCAGGCCGCCATCGCCGACCGCCTCCGCGGCCTGGGCTATATGACCTGATCCCAGCCGAGCGCGATTGAAAACACGATGGTAAAACGCAGTTTACAGTGGTAAACCGGGGAACCGGTAGACCCGTAGGCCGGGAAGGTGATCGACGCGGCCCGGTTTCCCTGGTTTCCTGGTCTACCGGTTTACGGGGCTACGTGGCCCGCCATTTTCGACCATCTCGGCAGGCAGCCGCCCAAGGTGACTGATGACTGCACACCGATTATTGATCACTCCCTTCCCCATGCTCCTCATCCTCGGCCTCGACGGCGCGGACTGGCGCATCCTCGACCCCTGGCTGCAAGCAGGCCATCTGCCCGCCCTGGCCGCGCTCAAGGCCCGCAGCCGCTGGGGCGGCCTGCAATCCACCATCCGCCCCGAATCCTCCGTGGCCTGGTCCACCTTCGCCACGGGCGTCAATCCGGGCAAACACGGTGTCTTCGGCTTCGTGGGGCAACAGCCCGCAAGCTATGAAGTCACCCTGAACACCGCGGGCTCGATGCGGGCCGCGCCCTTCTGGCAGCGGGCCGCGGCCGCGGGGCAACGCCTGGCCCTGCTCAACGTCCCCATGACCTACCCGCCCCGGCCTCTGCCCGGCGGCGCCGTGGTGGCGGGCATGCTCACGCCCGACGTGCACAGCCCCTTCACCCAGCCGCCCGAGCTGCGAGAACGGCTCTTGCACGCCGCGCCCGACTACGTCATCAATGTGGAGCGCACGGGGCTGGGATTGAGCGAGTTCATTCGAGCCACGACGCGGGCGATTCGGGCGCGGGGGCGAGCCGCCCGCTGGCTGTTGGCGCAGGAGGATTGGGACGCGTTCGTCGCCGTCTTCACCGCCACCGACCGCCTGCAACACTACACCCTGCACCTCCTCCATCCCGACCATCCCCGCCACGACCCGGCGGAGGCGAAGCGCCTGCTGCCCGACCTCCTGGCTGCGTATCAGGCTCTGGATGAAGCCGTAGCCGGGCTGTTGCACGACGCGGGGGAGAAGGCCACCGTCATCCTCCTCTCCGACCACGGTTTCAGCCCCGTGGCCCGGGCCTTTTACGTCAACGCCTTTCTGGAACGAGCGGGATGGCTGGTTTGGAAGCAAGCGCCCGGGGGCAGTCCCGGCCTCTGGCGTCGTCTGCGACGTCACCCCTCGCTGCGACGACTCAAGCGCCGCCTGCCCGGCCTGCGCGAAGTGCGCCGTCCCCCCTCCCCCGCGCCCTGGCTCCAGGCCATCGACTGGACCCGAACCCGCGCCTTCTACTCTCCCGCCGGCGGTCTCCGCCTCAACCTGCGGGGCCGCGAGCCCCAGGGCGTCGTCGATGCGAGGGATCGCGAAGCGATCCTGGACGAGCTGACGGACGCCTTCCTGGCCGCCCGCGACCCCGCCACCGGGCGCCCGCCCATCCAGCAAATCTATCGCCGCGAGGCCCTGTACGCAGGCCCCTGGGTCCATCTCGCGCCCGATCTCATCCTCGAACCCCGCCGCGATGCGCCTGACCCCGGTCAGAATACCCTCATCCGGGCGGGATACGCGGCCCATCCCTTTGGAGATACGGACGATTTGACTGGCAACCACGCGTTGCGGGGCATCCTGGCCGCGGCCGGGCCCGAGATCGCCCCCGGCGAGATGGCGGACGCCCATCTGCACGACCTGGCCCCCACCATCCTGCACCTGCTGGGCCTGCCCGCGCCCGAAGCGATGGATGGCCGGGCGTTGGACTTCGCGCCGGGCGAAGTCGTGCGCGTGGAGGAAGCGGCATCGCCCGCGATCCCGCCCGAAGCGAACCTCAATCCCGATGACCAGCGCCTCATTCAGGAACGGCTGCGGGGGTTGGGGTATCTGGACGGATGATGAACGTGACTTGATCATGCCTTTCCGCATTCTCGCCATCGCCCCCACCGCGTTCTACAACGATTACGGGTGCCATGTGCGGATTCAGGGACAATTGCTGGGGTTGCAGGCGCGGGGGCATGAGGTGCGGCTGGTCACCTATCCGGTGGGGCGGAACGCACCCGGTTTGGATATCCGGCGGGCGCCCGGATGGGGGATGCGGGAGCTGGCGGTGGGATCGTCGCGCATCAAGGTGGCGCTGGATGCGGCGCTGGGCCCCACGGCCCTGGCCCAGGCCATCCGCTTCCGCCCCGACCTGATCTACGCCTATCTGCACGAGGGCGCGCTCATCGGTTGGGTGTTGGCCCGGCTGCTGGGACGGCCTCTCGCTTTCGATTACCAGGGCTCCCTCACCGCGGAGATGACGGCCCACGGCTTTCTGAAGCCGAACAGCCTCTGGCGGGGCCCCCTCACCCGGCTGGAGCACTGGCTGGACGCCCGCGGCCAGGCCGTTCTCGCTTCCACCGAACACGCCCGGGCTGCGCTCACGGCCCGCGGCGTCCCTGCGTCCCGCATCCACCTCCTGCCCGACGCGGTGGACCCCGACCGCTTCCGTCCTCAGCCGCCCGACCCGGCCTTGCAAGCCCATCTGGGCCTCGATCCCGGCATTCCCACCCTGGTCTACCTGGGCCTGCTGGCGCCCTACCAGGGCATCGACCTGCTTTTGCAAGCCCTGGCCAGGGTTGAGCGATCCTGGCAGGGGCTGATCATGGGCTTTCCCCACGAAGCGCGCTATCGGGCCATGGCCGAATCCCTGGGGATCGGGCCGCGTCTGCGCTTCACCGGCGCCATCCCCTACGCTCAGGCTCCTCGCTATCTCGCCCTGGGGGACCTGGCCCTGGCGCCCAAGCTGGCCACCAGCGAAGGCAGCGGCAAGCTGCTCCCCTACATGAGCATGGCCCTGCCCATCGTCGCCACCGACACGCCCGCGCATCGCCAATACCTGGGCGACCTGGGCCTCTACGCGCCGCCCCAGCCCGCCGCCCTGGCCCGGGCCATCGAGGAAGCGCTGGCCCATCTGCCCGAGCTATCCTCCGTGGGACGGGCCTTGCGGGCGCGCGTTCTGGCCCGCTACACCTGGGATCATACCGCCGGGCAAATGGAACGCATCTTCCGGGCTGTGCTATAATGGACAGGCCGCCGATTCAGGCCTTGCTGCAAGCCAATCTGGCGCGGGCAGCCGAATTCGTCAAACGTAAAACGTAAAACGTCAGGACATGACGATTGACGTTTGACGACCTTGTCTCCACGCCAGCTCCACTTTGTCGACCCCATCGTGTCAAAAAGCGCCTCCCTCATCCAACTAAGCCGTCGTCAATGGTTGGGCGTGATCTTGTTGGGGCATGTGTTGTTGGCGTTGTTTTACAGCGTGATCATCCCGCCGTGGGAGGCGCACGATGAGTGGGCGCATTATCGCTATGCGGCGTTCATCGCCGAAACGGGCCATCTGCCCGATCCGGGGCAGCGTCTCACCACCGAATTCGAATTCGACGAAGCCAGCCAGCCCCCGCTCTACTATCTGCTGGCGGCGATTCCGATGGTTTTGGTGAATACAGAAGATGGCTATGTCCCGCAGGTGAATCCTTACGTCAGCGGCGAGACCGCCCAAACGGGCGTGAATATGGCCATCCACGATCCTGCGATGGAGTCCTTTCCCTGGCGGGGGACCATCCTGGCCCTGCACCTGGGGCGCATGGTCTCCATCCTCATCAGCCTGCTGGCCTTGCTGGTCACCTGGCGGTTGATTCGCCATCTCGTTCCCGACCGGCCCGGCATCGCGCTCTTCACCGTCGCATTTCAGGCTTTCGCGCCCCAATTCGTCTTCATCAGCGCCGTGATGACCAACGACATCCTGGTCATCCTGCTGTCTCCCCTGCTGATCTATCTTTCCCTGCGCCTCATCGAAGAAGGCCCGCGTCCGCGGCTCACCCTGGCGGCCGGACTGATCGCGGGGCTGGCTCTGCTCACGAAATATCTGGCCCTGGCCATCGCGCCCCTGGCCCTGGTCGCGTTCCTGTGGGGCGCATGGCGGCATCGCCGCCGTTCGGGCGTGGGACGGCAGTTGGCCCTCAGCGGGCTCATCTTCCTGGTCATGCTGTTGTTGACCGGGGGCGCGTTGTTTTGGCGGAATTTGCAATCCACGGGTGTATGGATTCCCCGAGATCCGGTCTCGCAGCAATCGCTTATCGCCGGGCTGGATCAGGGCGGGCTGGCTATCGATTGGGCGCTTCTGCCCGAAGCCCTGCGCAACGGCTTCATGACCTATTGGGTCTCATTCGGATGGGGGAATCTGGCTCCGCCGGATTGGGTGTATGACGTGTGGCTGGGCCTCAGCCTGGTGGGCGGGGCAGGCGTCCTCCTCTGGCTCATTCGGGAGAAAGACGCCCGCTCCCGACGGCTGGTTCTGTTCCTGGCGATTTTCGTGGCTGCGGCCGTAGCCTTCCCCCTGCTGCGGGAACTGCTGCACGACAGCCCCTTCTTGCGCGGGCGCTACATGCTGGCGACGCTGCCCGTGGCCGCCTGGGTCATCGTGCAGGGTTGGGCGACGCTTTTCGCCCGGGCCTGGACATGGCTTCGTTGGGCACTGCTGGCCTGGCCCCTGGGCCTTAGCCTCGTCCTGCCCTTCACCCTGGTCCTCCCGGCCTACGCGCCGCCCCAACCGCTCTCAGCTCTCCCCGCCGATGAGGACGTCATCCCCATCGAGGCCCGTTTCGACGACGCGGCCATCCTTCACAGCGCCACTTTCTGGCCGAAGGATGAAGTGCAGGTGGGGCAGGGGCTTGCCGTCACCCTGTATTGGGAAGCGCTGAAGCGCACGCAGACGCCCTACGCGCTCAGCATCCAGCTCGTGGGCGCGGGCGATCAGCCCTACGCATCCCTCCTCACCTATCCCGGCCATGGCAACGCGCCCACCACGGTTTGGGAGCCGGGCGCCACCTTCGAGGACACGTACTGGCTGGTGGTCGAACACGAATTGCCTTTGCCCACCTCGGCCCGCCTCCTGGTGACCCTCTTCAACCCGGACGCTGACCCCGCCTATCTGCCCGTGTACGACAGCAAAGGCGCTCCTGCGGGCGACAGCGTGCATTTCGGCTCCCTGCGCATCAGCCCCGACGCTTCCCACCCCCCGCCGCCGATGACCGCCACGCCCCTGGCCCGGTTCGGCGACGTTCTCCTGTTGGAGCAGGCCAGGGTGGAGCCGGGACCGCAGGACGTGGGCGGCGTCTTCCCGGTGTGGCTGGAATGGCAGGCGCTGGGCCCGGGCCCGGACGACCTGCTCCTCTCCCTGCAACTGTTGAACGCCCGGGGCGAGTGGGCGGCGGGCGTCGACGGCCCCGTGAGCGAGATTCTGTTGCCGCCCCATTGGCGCGCGGGCGATGCGCTGAACACGACCCGCTGGTTCCCCCTGCCCGACGATCTGCCGCCGGGCCGGTATCAGCTCGTGGCCGCGCTCTACCGCTCGGGCGATCTCTCCCGCCTGCCCGCGACCGACGCCCAGGGGCATCCTCTTCCCAACGCCCTCTATCCCCTTGCCGAGATCGAGATCATCGAGCGGTAAGGAGACGAAAATCCACGCAACACGAGGGTGCGTCCTAAAATTTTGGCAAATCGCGTTGTCATCAGGAATTCGGTCATGCGGGCTCCACCCGGCGCTGAAGCGCCGGGCTACAAAACAACGCCGGGTGAACCCGGCTTTTGACGCGGGCTGGCTCTGAAAGCCCCCTTGAGGGGGCGTCGTTTCTAGCCCGGAGTTCACCTCCGGGGTGCCAGGCGCAACGCGCCAATAATTTGGGACACACCCCTGCGGGCTGTTTTGGAGTTGTACGAAGACATGGGACGTCCCATTCCTCCTGCTTTGCAACGTGATCTTGATGAAACGCCTTTCCTACTGGAAACCGCAGTTGCTATATGAGATATGCTGAGGTCGCTCGAAAGCTCAGGGCATTGGGGGTGTGAGGAATTGCATAGCAGGCACCACGAGCGATAGCTCGCCGATACGGATGAAAATGAGAACGCAGATGACATGGATGCTTCGCATCGCAGATTTCCGCAGATGATTTTTACAGATTTTTTGTAACTACTAAGGTGTCGCCACCACTTTTTGCCACGAAGACACGAAGAAAAGCGAAGGCACGACGTATTTTTCTTTATTTTTCCTTCGTGTCTTCGAAAAACTTCGAGCCTTCGTGGCTTTTGGCGGCCTAAAGTCAAGTACGTCAGCAGTTACGATTTTTTCTTTTTATCTGCGTTCATCCGTTTCAATCTGCGTCATCTGCGTTCCCTAATCCTATTTTCAAAGCAGAGCTTGCTCATCCCCCAGGCTCGGGCGGCTCGGGCGGGGGCTGGTCCGACTTGAAGTACTCCATCCGGGTGTTCTCGCAATCGGGCGAGGGCAGGGTTCCCGTATCGGCGCAGATTTCGAGCCGAACCACGTTGGGCGGGCGCTGGAATTGCTGGACGGGCAGGCCCTTGTGGGCTTCCATCATGAACTGCCGCCAGATGGGCGCTGCCGAAGTAACGCCGCTGACGCCTTTCATGGGCGCGTTGTCCGCGTTCCCCACCCACACGCCCGCCACAAGCTGCGGCGTGTAGCCGATGGTCCAGCCGTCGCGCTCGTCGTTGGTGGTGCCGGTCTTGGCGGCCACGGGCCGGTCGGGCAGCTCCAGCCAGCGGGCAGCGCGGCCAAATGCGGGGCGGCGGGCCGCGCGGTCGCTGAGGATGGAGGTGATGAGGAAGGCGTGGGCGGGATCGATGGCCTGGACTTTGTAGGGCTGGCTGGCGTCGGCCAGCAGATCGCCGTCCTGGGTTTCCACCCGCAGGATGAGATGGGGTTCCAGCCGCTGACCGCCGTTGGCGAAGGCCGCGAACGCGTTGGTCATCTCCAGCAGGCTGACTTCGCCGCTGCCCAAGGCCAGGGAGAGGCCGTAGTCATCTCGAGTGAGGGTGCTGACGCCCAACCGCTGGGCCAGCTCCTTCAGCGCGGGGATGCCCGCGTGTTGCAGGGCCTTCACCGCGGGAATGTTGTAGCTGTTGGCCAGGGCGGAGCGCACGCTGACCGGGCCGTGGAATTTGCCATCGTAGTTGCGGGGCACATAGGGCGGGCGGCCCGGCCCGTCGGGAAATTCTGTGCGCTCGTCCATGATGATGGTGGCGGGCGTCCAGTAATCCTCGGGCATCTCGAAAGTGGCGAGATAGTCCAGGGGTTTGATGACGCTGCCCGTCTGCCTGGGCGTGATGGCCATGTTCACCTGTCCGCCGATGGCCTGATTGTTGTAATCGGCTGAGCCCACCAGAGCCAGCACCTCGCCCGTCTTCGGGTCCAACGCCACCAGAGCCGCGTCCGTGGCATTCGCCTTGCGTTGGGCCAGATTGCGGATCCCGTCCCGCACGGCCCGCTCGGCCGCGGCCTGAAGTTTGGGATCCAGGGTGGTGACCACCCGCAGCCCGCCCCGAGTGACGACCTCGGGCCCGTACGTGGCCTCCAGCTCCTGCCGCACCATGAGCACGAAATGGGGATAGCGGAAATCGGCCCTGGGTTGGGCCAGCACGTCCTCGGGCGATTTGTCCGCGAAGGCCAGCCAGGCCCGGGTGGCCTCCGCCGGTGTGATGAACCCATGCTCCACCATGAGCCGCAGCACGTCGGCCTGGCGGTTGCGGGTGGCTTCCCAGTGGGTGTAAGGATCGTAGTCGCCCGGGCGCTGGGGAATGCCCGCCAACAGCGAAGCTTCGGCCAGGGTGAGGTCGCTGGCGTGTTTGCCGAAGTAGGTCTGGGCCGCGGTCTCGATGCCGTAGGCGAGGTTACCGTAGAAAATGTGGTTGAGATAGATTTCGAGGATGGCGTCCTTGGGATAGCGACGGTTGATCTCGATGGCCAGCACTGCCTCTTTGATCTTGCGAGAGAGGGAGCGTTCGCCCGAGAGATAGGTGAGCTTGACCAGTTGCTGGACCAGGGTGCTGCCGCCCGGGCCCACCGCGTCCTGCCGCAGGATGTAGTAGATGGCCCGGGCGATGCCCACCGGGTCCACGCCCGGATGCCGGTAGAAGTTGGGGTCCTCCACCGCCAGGGTGGCGTTGATGAGGTGGGGACTGATATCGGCCAGGGAGACGAGGGTGCGCCGTCCTGCGTCGGAAGGGAACACCTCGTAGATGACGTTGCCCTCCCGGTCGTAGATGGTGGTCGTCTTGAAGGTGTTGGCCCGGTCCACCAGCTCATCGGGCGGGGGCAGCGTGGCGGCGATGCGCACATAGCCCACGATCAGCAAGCCCAACGTCAGCAGGACGAGGGCGCCGAGGATGAGGATGGTGATGAGCAGGGGGCGTTGGGAGGGCATTTTGGGGGAGTGTTCAGTGTTGGCTTCAGTGCAAAAAGGTTACTCACCGCGGAGAACGCAGAGGACGCAGAGTTAAAAGATTGGATTCAGGGGTGTTTTCTCTTCGAAACCTTATGATTTTCTCAGCGTTCTCAGCGCACTCTGCGATGAAATTGGTTTTTTCAGGAGAGCTAGTGTTCTAGCGTTAGATGTTGTGTTCTCTGGGAGAGTGGGAATTGGGTGACTGGCAAGGGGAGAGGGGGAGGCGGCCGGCGAGAATATCGCGTTTGGCCTCTTCGATGGCCCGGGCCAGTTCGGGCTCGCGGGCATCCAGGTTCAACGCCTGATAATCTGCTTCATCCAGGACGAGAGGCTGACCCCGCGCAGGCGTCCAGATATCCAGGGCCAGGTCGAACCAGGCCAGGCGGCGGGCGCCGGGATCGAAGCGAACGGGGCGGGTGAAGTTGATGTAGAGGCCCTTCAGCGCCTCGTTCGGGAGTTGGCGGCAGAGCCGGGGCAAGGCGTCATCCTGGGCCCGAGCCAGGAACGCACCCCAATCTGTCTCCGGAATTTCTCGGCCATCGTAGAGGGCGAAGACGTTGTAGGGGCGCTGGCGGTAGTAGGCTTCCAGCAGCAAGTCGCCCTGGGCGAAGGTGACGTAGGGTAGGGCCAGGTCGGGCGCGTGCCAGCGGGCGAAGATGAGGATGGGGTCGCCGTTCTGCACCAGCCATCCTGGATAGGAGACGACGAGTTCGCCCTCCTCGTTCCGTTTTTCGATGATGAGGCGGGCGCCGGGCGGGAGGGGAGGCATTTTAGTGTGTAGTGTGCAGTAATCAATTACCACGAGCGATGGCCCGCTGGGAAGCCAGGCACGTAATGCGTAATGCGTGATGCGTAAGGATCTCACGTTTCACGTTTTCACGCATCACGTTCGTTGCAAGCTCGCTCAACGTCGGCCTGACGATCCTCAATCCTAATCCTGATCCGAATCCTATTTACATAGCAGCCCGTATGCGCGGGCAAGCTGAGGGGAGATATGGGACCAGTCGAAGCGGGCGGCGTTCGCCCGCGCGGCCAACGAGAGTCGGCGGGCCAGATTCGCGTTGGTCAGCAGCCGCAGGATGGCGTCGGCCAGCGCTTCGACGTCGCCCACGGGAGCCAGCAAGCCGTTTTCGCCATCCTGAATCAGGTCGGGAATGGCTCCTGCATTGGTGGAGACGATAGGAAGCCCGCTGGCGCTGGCTTCGATCAGCGTCAAGGGGAGGTTGTCCACGGCGGAGGTGTTCAAGAAGATATCCGCGGCGTCGTATACCGCGGGCAACCGGTCGAAGGAGATGGGACCAGTGAAAGTCACGCCCGAAAGCCCCTGGCGACGGGCCTGCATCTTCAGATTTTCGAGCAGTGCGCCTCCTCCCACCATGGTCAGCGTGGCGGCGGGATGCGCGTCGCGAATGCGAGCGAACACCGCGAGGGCGTCCTGGGGATGATAGCGAGACTCCAGATGGCGCAGCCACAACAGGTGGGGGTTCACCGGGCCGCGCGGGCGAAAATGAAAGCGGTCAATGGGAACGATGTTGGGGATGATTTCGGGGGTCAATCCGTAGGCCCGAAAGATGGCCGCCTGGGTCGGCGTCAGGGTCAGCAAGGCATGATAACGTATGAGCGCGGGGCGGGCAAGGAAGCCGTAACGGGCCATGAACGCGGCCGCCTCGCCGCCGTGATAGGTGACCACCAGGCGCTTGCCCCATGGCCGGGCGCGCAGCCCCGCCACGGCGGGCATGAACCCCCACCACGACGCCGCGTGGACGTGCAAAATGTCCCACTGGTCGCGGGTGCGACGCATTTCCCGCACGACATGCGCGATCTGCGCAGCAGGAAACAGGGCCTTCCGCCAGCCTCCCCCCCGCCATCCCGGCAGGTCGGTATTGATGCGCGTGACCCGTGCGCCCTCCCCCGCCAGCGCTTCCGTCAGAATGGCGCATTGCACGGCCACGCCGCCCGGGCGCGGGGGAAATGGACCAAGAATCGCCACTCGCGCCCCCTCCCAGGGCGACTCATGCCCCACGGACGCGCGACCTTTCCCTAACGAAATGGAGAACGCCATCACACTTCGCTCGGCGATCCTTGAATCACCTCGGAGATGAAAAAGCGACGTTTGCCCACGGGCGAAACAGGGATTTCATCGACGAATTCCAATTCGAAACGCGTGTTCGGCCCCATATAGCTCCGAAACGCCTCCACGATGCGCTGCCGATCCCTGTCAGTGAAGGTTACATCCACCACCAACTTGATGAGGATGAAATCCACCTCCTTTTGGATTACCTGGAAGGCTCTGACTGAATGCACTTTCGCAAAGAAAGCGGTGAACTGGTGGACGGTCAACCAATGCCCATCCGAGGTGACGAACATATCCGTGAGGCGGCCTTCCAGGTGACTGAGCCGGGGCAAGCCCCGGCCGCATGCACATGGTTCATGGCTGAGTGCGGCCACGTCGTGAATGTTATATCGAATGAAGGGCGTGGCTGTAGCCTCCAGGTTGGTCAGAACAACTTCGCCCAACTCACCGTCTGGCACGCGCCTTCCATCCTTGATGATTTCTACGATGTATGTTTCGGCGTTGATGTGCAGCCCGTGGTGCATCTCGCATTCCGCCGCGATCTGCATGCCATCCCCGCCATACTCATTGAACACTCGCCCCGGCGCAAACGCCCGTTCGATGGTCTCCCGCATGTGATCTGTCAGTGTTTCGCCGGTGGTGAGTATGGAGGGGATGGGCGTCCGCAGCCCGGCTTCGTTCATTTTTCGGGCCAGATAGTAAACCGTGGAAGCGTAACTTCGGAATAAGCGAGGCTTCCATGCGCGCAGGTTCTCCACATACTGCGCCAACACCTCGTCGGTCATCTCTTGAGCCGAGAGCCAATGATGACGCAACAACCACCATTCCAATTTGCCCACCACAGGCCAGCCTTTGAAGCCTTGATTGGGAGCGAGTTGAAACGTCACATAAGAATCGCCAAACTCGTATCCCACCATTTCCCACCAACGAAACAACCCCGCCCATTTCTTGGCTTTCTGCGATTTCGTCGTCCAATAGTGCAGCCTTTCGGCCGTGGATCCGCTGGAAGTCGCATGAATGAGTTGCTTACGCGGGATGGAACGATCCCGTAAGGCGTCATCATAATGGGCGGTGACTACTTTCTTGTCGATGATGGGCAATTTGACCAGATCATCCGTGGTCTGGATATCGGCGGGCGTGAGCCCTCGTTCCTCCATCACTTGTCGATAAAAAGGCACGTTTTTGTAGACGTGGGCGATGAGTCGGCGTAGTTTGGCGTTCTGAAGTTCCTGGAGCTGATCGAAGGGCCACCACTGACTGGCCTCCAGGGATTCGAGATAGGGCAGAAAATCCCCATACCCGGCAAGACGCGAGCCAACGGGGATCACGGCTTTTCGTAGAAACCGGCTGTAAAGACTCATTTGACGAATTCCGAAGAGCTGTCGGTGTGGGAGCCGCCCCCCAGAGTGGCCGAGATGACGCCCCCCATGAGGGCGAAAAAGAGGAGGTTGGCGTAACCTGAAAATGTATTATCGAAAAAGGCGATGGGAATGAAATAGGCGACCAGATTCCCGAAGGCCATTTGAATGTAGAGGGGAAAGAATCGACGTGCTTTTCGCCGCGGCCATCCGATGAGGATCAGCGTGGCCCCCAGCCCCAAGATCATCAGCAGGTAGCCTCCCAGCAGCGCATATCCGCCCGAAACCAGCAGATTCAGATAGGAATTATGGGTGGTGGAGAGGACATTGACGCCATTTTCGCGAAAACCCTTTCCTGCCGCCAGACGCCCGAACCAGCCCCAACCCACACCCCAATAGGGCGCGCTTTTGTGGATTTCCAGCCCCGTCTGCATGGCTTCCAACCGATAATCGATGGGACTTTCAGAACCGAGTCTCCTGCCGATCGAGGTGTTTTCCAGGGCGCTCCAGCTCAACCCCACCGCCAGAACGATGGCCAGGATAACAGGCAGGACGTATTTCAACAAACGGCGGTTGAGAATGGAAAACGTCAGCGGGCCCAGCGTTCCCCCCAGAATGGCAGATCGGTTGAATGTGGAAAGGATGCCGATTTCCAACACGACCAGGGCCAACAGATATCCGGCTTTGTGAAGGTGATGTTTCGATTCGATGGCTAACATGATGGCCGGAGGCGTGGCCACGGCCAGCGCCAGCCCGACGTAAGCGGGGTTTCCCAGAAAGCTGGCCACTTTTCGGATGTCGCCGGTGTAGATGCGCGTCGTTGTGCCAATGCGAAAAGGCGCGAATCCAGTGGCTTGCTCAATAATGGCGGCAACGGCGATGACAAGGGCGATTCCCACCGCGGTTTTCGCCAATTTCGGGAAATTTTCTGGCTGCGTAATCAATTGGCGGGCGATGAAGTAAGCCAGCAAGGGAATCAGAAACGCGTCGAATGTTGATTGCAATCCCCACAACCATCCCAAATAGCCGCGCATGGCGGACCACAGCAGAGGGATGACGAAAAAGGGGAGGGCAAGGTCGAAGAAGGTGGGCGTCAGCAATTTGCGACGCCCCAAGGCAATCTGTGCAAACAAATAGACGGCCAGCACGCTGCCCACCACTCGCGTGTAACTGAGGTCGGGAATGCCCTCGGGCATGTGCAAATCGAATCGCCCGAAGGGTGCGAAGGGGATGAAAAACAGCCAGACCAGGAACGCGAGCAGAGGGTCGAAATAGATCAGCGCCAGGGTAAAGCTGATGGCGCTGAGGGCGATGATTTGATCCGCGAATTCGGGCCGGTAGAGCGCCGCCCACGCCAATCCCATCGCCCCTATCACGCCCATCAGCACGGCCAACGCATTCAACAGGGCGGCGGTTTTTCGGGATGGAGCCAGGGTGTCCATGCCGCTATCATAGCCCAAAATCTTCCATTTTGACAAGCTGTTCCGAAAATAACGTTGGCGCTGATTGCGAAAGATCGCCAATCCAAAGTTGGGCGATCCTGCAACGGGCGTAATGCGTGATGCGTAACGACTTTACGGGTTACGGAATCGGCTTCCCGCGCCGCCCCGGCCGCGAGGCCCATTTATTGACTTTGGCGAGCCGTCGCTCGTGGTGCTTGTTTTTTTATTGCTCGATGAATGTCACCCCAAACGCCCGAAAACCGCCATGCGCGCCCAACACCGGGCCCGCCTCGGCCACCAGAATCTCATCTCGGGGGAAATCGAGGACGGGGGCGATGGCGTCGGCCAGGCGTTGGGCCAGGTCGGGCGCGCGGGTGTGGGCCACGGCCAGGCGTTCCGCCTGTTTTCCTTCACAGAATTGCACCATGTGACGAATGCCCTTTTTGGGGCTGCGCACCGCGCCCGCCAGCGTCAGCGCTCCCTCGCGCATCTCCAGGATGATACGGATGGAGAGCATGGAGGTCATGCGTTTGGCCGCGTTCATGGCCAGGGCCAGCCGTCCGCTGCGCTGCAACGCGTCCAACGAATCCAGGTAGATCATCAGACGAAGCCGGGAGCGGGCGTCTTCCAGTTGGGCAAGGATGGCGTCCATGCGCGCTCCCCGCTCGATGAGGTCCGCAGCTTCCAATACCAGAAGCCCTTGCGCCAGGGAGATGGCCCACGAGTCGAACACCCGGACGCGGCCGTCGAAGGCGCGGGCGGCCAGGCGTGCGTTCTGATAGACGCTGCTGTGTCTGCCCGTGACTGTGATCATGAGGGCCTCGTCGGCCCGGTTCAGGGCCTGGCGATAGGCTTCGGCGAAGATGGCGGGCGCGGGCGCGGCGGTGCGGGGAATCTCGCCCGCGGCGAATCGGGCCCAGAACGCCTCGCGGCGGTCATACTCATCCGGGAACGCTTGCTCGTCAAAATGGATATGGAGGGGAACCACGGCGATATGATGGCGATCCCGAAGAGCGAGAGGGAGATCGCTGGCGCTGTCGGTAAGGAGAGCAATGGTGGGCATGAGCGTCAGTTTAGCTCAAACCGCCCGTTGAAACAACCTCACCCAATAGCCCTCTTCCTGCACCCGCCCGCGATCCTCAAACCCCCGCGCTCGATAGTATCCCTTCAGGAAGTCATTGTCATCCCAGCAATCCAGCCGCAGGCGGGTCTTGCCCTGGCGACGCGCGGCTTCCGCGGCCGCATCCAGAATCCGCGCGCCCAGGTCCTTGCCCGCGGCCCAGCGGGCGACCACCAACCCGCTCAGGTAGAGGGCATCTGAAGCGGCGTCAGGCCAGCAGGCGGGCGCGACTTCAGTTAGCAGGCAGCCGCCCGCCAGTCGCCCATCCTCCTCCGCCAGGATAAGGCAGCCGCTCTGGAGTTGGGCCCGCAGCTCAGCGCGGGCGGCGCGATGTTCGCCGGGCCGCCACTGGCGCACGCCTTTCGCCCACAACCACGTAGCAGCCTCTTCCAGCAGGTCGATGTAAGCGTCGAGTTGGGTTTCGTCGGCAGGATAAATCCTCACACACGTCATCGCGTCTCAATGGCGAAACAATATATTAAACTGAAAGCAAATTGAAACCAAGGCTTTTGGTTTGCATTGGATCATCCATGAAAGGCGATTCTCTGGCCGCGCTGCCGCCCGCAGGTGAACCTGCGGGCTAAAAACGACGCCCCATGAATGG
>JALXCB010000123.1 GCA_026991225.1 Anaerolineae bacterium
ATTCCGCTCTTCTTTTGTTAAGTTGACGTGGTATTGTTTCTTCATGATTGATGGCTCCTGAAAGTGGTTTTCTCTCAGTATGCCATCCTATCATTCATTCATCAAATTACAGTTGACCGAGTACTAGGATGAGGATGCGAAAAATGACCGACCTGAAATATCATCGTATTTTGCTCAAACTTGGAGGCGAGGCCCTGGCCGGGCCCGGTGGCTTCGGCATCGATCCCAAGCAGGCCGAAGTCCTGGCCGCCAAGGTAAAGGCTGTGCATGATCTGGATGTGCAGGTGGCCATCGTCATCGGCGCGGGCAACCTGTGGCGGGGCGCGCAGGGCTTGGCCCACGGCATGGAGCGCACCACCGCGGATCACATGGGCATGTTGGCCACGGTGATGAACGCGCTGGCCCTGCAAGACGCGCTGGAGCGGGCGGGCGTGGTCACCCGCGTGCAGACCGCCATCGAGATGAAAGCCATTGCCGAACCCTACATTCGGGGCCGGGCCGTCCGGCATTTGGAAAAGGGCCGGGTGGTGATCCTGGGCGCGGGCACCGGCAATCCCTACTTCACCACGGACACCGCGGGCGCGCTGCGGGCCATGGAAATCGACGCCGAGGTGCTGATCAAGGCCACTAAGGTCGATGGCGTCTATGACGGCGATCCCAAAGTGGACCCCAACGCCCGCAAGTACGACCACCTCACCTACATCGACGCGGTGAACAAGCGCCTCAAGGTCATGGACAGCACGGCCATCACCCTGTGCATGGACAACGACCTCCCCATCATCGTCCTCAATCTCTGGCAGGAGGGCGCGCTCATCCGGGCGGTGAAGGGCGAATCGGTGGGAACTGTGATCTCCAAATAGAGCGGTTTCCCAATCCCGCATTCTTTTTGTACAATGAGGCAGTTGTCCTTCGCTGACCCCATGCCAATGAAAACCCCGCGGCCAACGTGGCGCGGGAAGCTGATGCCGTAATGCGTAACGACCTCACGAATTACGCATTACGCATCACGCCTGTGGCAGACTCGCCCAACGTGGGCTTCAAGCCATTTGTGCAAACCAACGCAACGCTGTTTTCAAAGTAGGAGACCGCCTCATGTCCAACGAAATCCTCGACGAAGTCAAATCTGAAGCGAAAGAACGCATGGAGGGGGCGATTCGGGCCCTGAAGCATGATCTCGCGGCCATCCGCACGGGCCGGGCCACGCCCGCACTGCTGGATCACGTCAAGGTGGATTACTACGGCACGACCACCTCCATCAACCAGATCGCGGTGGTCACCGTGCCCGAACCCCGGCTGCTGGCCATCCGCCCCTTCAGCCCGGGCGATATCAAAATGATCGAGAAAGCCATCCTCAACTCCGACCTGGGGCTGAACCCTTCCAACGACGGTAAGATCATCCGTCTGACCATTCCTCAGCTCACCGAGGAGCGGCGTCGCGATCTGGCCAGGCAGGTGAAGAAGCGGGTGGAAGAGGCCCGGGTGGCCGTGCGCAACGTCCGCCGCGACGCCATCTCCGACCTGCGCGATTTCGAGAAGGAGAGCATGATCACCGAGGATGATCTGCGTTGGGGCATGGACGAGATTCAGAAGCTGACCGACGACTACATCGAGAAAATCGACGAGATCGGCGACCAGAAGATCGACGAGATCATGGAAGTGTAGCCTATGCCCGGTCTGTTCAGTCGCACGCCGAAAACCACGGAAGCAGACGCCATTTTCGATCCGCAGGGCGTCATTCCCGTGCATGTGGGCATCATCATGGACGGAAATGGACGCTGGGCCCGGGCGCGGGGGCTGCCCCGGGCCGCGGGGCACCGCGCGGGCACGAAGAACATTCGTCGCGTCCTCAGGGAATCTTTCAACATCGGCATCAAAGCCCTCACGGTCTACGCGTTCAGCACCGAAAACTGGGCCCGGCCCAAAGACGAGGTCGATCATCTCATGCGCCTCATCAGTCAGAGCATTCAGGAAGAGCTGGATGATCTGGACGCCAATGGCGTGCGCATCCTGCACAGCGGCCGGCTGGAGGGCGTGAATCCCCGGCTGCAAGAGGAGATTCGCTACGCCATTGAGCGCACGAAGGCCAATGACGCGATTGTGCTCAATGTGGCCTTCAATTATGGCGGCCGGGCGGAGATCGTGGACGCCATCAAGAAGATCATGCGGGAAGGTTACTCGCCCGATCAGGTGACCGAGGAGCTGGTCTCCCAACACCTCTACACGCCCGACCTGCCCGATCCCGACCTCATCATCCGCACCGGCGGCGAGTTCCGCCTCTCCAACTTCCTCATCTGGCAGGCCGCCTACGCCGAGTTCTATTCCACGCCCGTCTACTGGCCCGATTTCGACGAGACCGAATTGCGCAAGGCCGTGGCTGTATTCCAGCATCGAGACAGGCGTTTCGGCAAGATCAAAGACACAGAGCGATAATCATGCTCAAGCAGCGCGTCCTCTCTGCCATCATCCTCATTCCGCTGGTGGCCCTTGTGGCCTGGTTGGGGGGATGGTGGTTTACGGGGTTTGTGGCCCTGTATGCGGGCGTCACCGCGTGGGAGTTGTTGCGGCTGCTGAGCATGAATGAATTCGCGCAACCGGTCATGTGGCTGGGCGTGATCGTGGCCGCGTTGCTGGTGGCCGAAGGGGGGATGCCCCAAGATCCCTTGCGCCTTCAGGCGTTCCTGGCCGTGGTCATCCTCATCGGCCTGGTGACGGCCCTCTTCCTCAACCGCCCTACCGCCCCCACCGACCTGCTCCTCACCCTGGGCGCGGCCATCTACCTGGGCATGACCTTACGCTTCCTGGCTCTGATGCGCACCCGGCCCGACGGGCTCATGTGGCTGCTGGTGATGGCCGTCACCGTGTGGGTGATGGATTCGGGCGCGTATTTCACGGGCCGGGCCATGGGCAAACACAAATTTTGGGAGCGCATCAGCCCCAAGAAGACGTGGGAGGGCTTTTTTGGCGGGCTGATCTTCGGGGCCATCGCCGCGGCGCTGATGGTGCAATTTCTCATCCCCGGCGGTTCCTGGCGCCAGGGCGTCATTCTAGGCGTGATCGTGGGCGTTGTGGGCCCTCTTGGCGACCTCAGCGAATCCCTGTTCAAGCGCCAGGCTGGGGCCAAAGACTCCTCCAATCTCATCCCCGGGCATGGCGGCTTCTTCGACCGCATCGATTCCTTTATTTTTGTGGCCCCAGTGTTTTATCTGATTCTTCAGTTTGCAGGGTGGTAAGCCGCGATTCCAGTTGGGCGACGAACGCGGCGTGTTCTTCGGACGCCAACCCCTGTTGCAGCACCTCCAGCACTTTCTTCAAATCCCCGGTCAGCAAAGCTATTCCATCCAGCCACAAGCCGGGAAAGACCTCGCTGCGCAGCACGCCCTTTTCGTCGGGGGATAGGTTTTCGTAAACGCCCTCGCGCAGGATGAACCAATCCAACTGGCCTTCGTACATTTGCAGGGCGATGTATTCCTGCACGCCGGAGCGGGCGTAGAGTCGTTTCTTGACGTGCATATCGTAGGCGGCGCTGCTGGCAGCGATCTCGATGACGAGCTCGGGCGGCCCGGCCAGGAAATCATCCTCGGTCACTTGCGAGCTCCCACCCAACCTTTCATCCAGACGCAGGAGCGCGTCGGGCTGCACCTCATTTTCGTTGTCCAGCCGCACGGTGGGGTTGTCCGCGACGTACAGGCCGGGCGTATGGGCGCTATAAAGCGTAAGCCAGCCAATCACATGGGCGTGGGGACGACTGTGGCTGTGAAAGTGGGTGGGCGATGGCATATACACGACTCCTTCGATGAGTTCCGCTTTTTTGATCTCGGGGTGCGCGCGATAGCGGCGCTCGAATTCGGCCCGGCTGAGGCGGTCGCCCGGAGCCAGGGGCGGGGCGACGCCCGCGGTGATTCGAGGGATGATCTTCGGGGCTCGGTTGGAGATGCGTACGTTCATGTCTCCTCCATGAAAAGGGGCTTCCTCAAGTATAGCATGAATCGGGCCGAATTTCATCCCCTCATCGCACCTCGACATAAGGACGGATTTTGGCCAGTTTGGCTTCGCCAATGCCTTTGACCCGCAGCAGGTCATCGACGGAGCTGTAGGGCCGGCCTTCGATGATGCGTTGGGCCATGGCGGGCCCGATGCCCGGCAGGCTCTCCAGCTCCTCCTGGGTGGCGGTGTTGAGGTCGATGGGCCCCGCGAGCGCGTCGTCCCCATTGGCGGGGGAGCTGCTTCCGGCCAGGGATGCGCTGTCCGTGCGGGTGGTGGGAGGCGGCCCGCTGGTTTCTTCTTGGGTGGGCACGTAGATCTGCTCGCCATCGGAGAGGGGATGGGCGAGGTTGATGGCGACCAGATCGGCGTCGTCCAGTTCGCCGCCCGCGGCGTCGATGGCGTCCACCACGAGGCTGTCGGGCGGGAGGCGGTAGACGCCCGGCTTTTGTACGGCGCCGCTGACGTAGACGCGCAGGGGCGCGGGCGTGGCTGTGGGGGTGGGATCGGAGAGAAGTGTTTCGGAGCAGGCGGGATCGGCGGTCTGGGCTTCGGGCGGAATAATCTCGATGGGCTGGGGCGCGGGCTGCCTGACGACGAAGAGCGCATACGCTACGAACAGCGCCAGCCAGAAGAATGATGTGCCGATAATAGCCGGAAGGTGCGATCGCAGATCGGGCATGGTCGTTTCCTGTTCTGAAAATAGCGTTGCATTGGTTTGCAAAAATGGCTTGAAGCCATGTTGGGCGAGTCTGCAACCGGCGTGATGCGTAATGCGTAATTCGTGAGGTCGTTACGCATTACGTTTCACGGGATCGGCTTCCCGCGCCGCTCTGGCCGCGGGGCGTTTTCGTCCGTGTCGGCGAGCCATTTGCTCGTCACGATCTCCATCATCGTTTCGAAGACGCGGGGGAAATCTTCGGCGTTTTCGAGGGTGGCGGCTGTCTCCCAATGGTGAGTGGTGGATTCCTGAAAGGCGTATGCGTTCCCTTTGATGACGAGGGTCTGACTGCGGGGAGGCGCGGCCGTATTCGTTCGTTTCAGATAAACCCGTCCCCCGCGATCCGCTTTCAACCGAAAGACGCCCGCCGCCCCATGCAGGCTGGCCTCCAGGGTTCCTGCTTCGGTCATGAAGACGTCCCATCCCCTGGTTTCCAGAAATCGGCGCAGTTCGTGGAGGGGAAAGTCCCCGCGGCGTTGAACAGTCATCGAGGTTTCCTGGGATGAAGAGAGTGGAAGTTCCGTATGGGAATTATAATGAAGCGTTCGGGGTTTGACAACAGCGGGCGCGAGGAGGCCAGCGTTTGCTCTGGACAGCGGGTTCTCTGTATAATCTCAACCATCTCCCAACTGGACGATGGATTTCTCATGGCCATGACCGACTCCAAACCTCCCGTCATCGGCATTCCTGTGGCGCAAGGCGAGAACGCCCGCGGCGCCAAGCTGTATGTCGTGCATCAGCTTTATCTGGACGCGGTTTATCGGGCGGGCGGTATTCCCTGCCCTGTGCCGCTGCATCTGGATGAAAAAGTGTATCGTGAGATATTTCGGCGCATGAATGGGTTGTTACTGGCGGGGGGTGAGGATATCGATCCGCGTCTTTATCACGCACAGCCCAATGGTCATCTTGAGAAGATCGATCCGGATCGGGATCGCGTGGAGATTATGCTGACGCGGTGGGCTGTGGAGGAAAAGATGCCCATTCTCGGCATCTGCCGCGGGCATCAGTTGCTGAATGTAGCCCTGGGAGGCGCGCTTTATCAGGATATTCGGGCGGAGATGGGGGTTGAAGAGGTGCACGACATGCGAGGCAAGGGGCCGAACTTTCGCCAACAACGCCCCCATCAGGTGAAGCTGGATCCCACCAGCCGCATCGCTCAGGCGCTGGGCGCGGTGTTGTGGGTGAATTCTCTGCATCATCAGGCCGTGGCCACGCCGGGCCAGGGTCTGCGGGTCATCGGCATGTCTCCCGAGGGCGTGATCGAGGCGACGGAGCTGGAAGGGCACCCTTTCGCGGTCACGGTGCAGTGGCATCCCGAGATGCTGCGCGATGATGAGCAGATGCTGAAGCTGTTTCAGTTGCTGGTGGAGGAGGCGGCGCGGTTCCGCGCTCACCGTCAGGATTGCGCATGTTGACCCGGGACGATAGGCGGGATAAACCCATTGGCGTATTCGATTCAGGCGTGGGCGGACTGTCGGTGTGGCGGGAAATCGTGCGGCTGATGCCGAACGAAAGCGTCATCTATCTCGCGGATCAGGCTCGGGTTCCGTACGGTGATCGGACAAAGGGGGAGGTCGAACGGTTTACCCATGACTCGGTGGCCTGGCTGCTGTCGCAAGACGTCAAGCTGGTGGTCATCGCCTGCAATACGGCCTCGGCCGCGGCTTTGACCAGTCTGCGTCAGCGTTGGCCCGAGACGCCCATCGTGGGCATGGAGCCCGCGGTGAAGCCCGCCAGCCAGCGTACGCGCACGGGGCATGTGGGGGTGTTGGCGACGCCCGGCACGCTGCGGGCGGAGCGTTTCTCCAGCCTGGTGGAGCGCTTTGCCAATGGCGTTCATGTGCACACGGTGATGGGAACGGGTTTAGTGAAGATGGTGGAGCAAAACAAGTTGGGCGGGCCGGAGGTGGAGGCCCGATTGCGGGCCATCCTGGCTCCAGTATTGGAAGCGAATATCGATCATCTCGTGTTGGGATGCACGCATTTCCCCTTCCTCGCCGCCTCGCTTCGCAGGGTGCTGGGAGATGGGGTACAATTGGTGGACCCTGCGCCCGCGGTGGCCCGCCAAACGCAACGCGTCCTGGCGCGCGAGGGCTTGCAGCGAGCGCTTTCTGAACCGGGCCTGTGGCGTTTCGTGACCACGGGCGAGCTGGCGCACTTCCAGCGTGCTGTCACCCGGCTTGTGGCTGCCGAACTGGCAACGCTGGGACGCCCCACCCTCTTTCAATCGATCGACATCGACTGACGCCCGGCAGGGAGCATTGTCCGGGTGGAAATCACGATTGGCGTTGACGCGTCAACAAGGCAGGCGTCTATGATTCAGACATCGGACTCATTCTCAGACGGAATGGCTCAATTGGACGCGGCGGAAGACGCCGAAAAAGAACGGCTTTTGCAGCACATGGCTTCTTTGCAAAGACGGGCTCAGCATTTCTCACTGCTGGATGAGAGGAGCCAGGCTGAGTTCTTCCAACAACTCATCGAATTACTTCCCATTGGGATAGTGGTACACATCAATGGCGTCATTGTTATGGCCAACCCGGCCGCCATGGCTATCATGGGCGTCGAGAACCCTGAAGAGTTTATGGGCAAACGGGTTATGGAATTCGTTCATGCGGATTCTCATCTTCAGGCGGCGGAGCGAGTGGAGCTCTTGCTGCAGCAACCCGAGACTGATGAGTTCACCATTGTTCCCTTCATCGAAGAAACCCTTCTGACAGCGCAGGGCGAGCCTTTTGAAGCAGAAGTCGCGGGGATACGTATGGCCCCCACCGAGGACGGCATCCCCATCCTGGTGTTGTTTCGGGACATCACGGAGCAGAAGCGACAGCGGAAGGCGTTGGAGGCGAGCGAATCTCGGTTTCGGCATCTGGTCGGCTTGTTGCCCGACGGGGTCATCATTCACAAAAACAAGGAGATCGTCTTCGTCAATGACGCCGTCCTGGAGATGATGAAGGTGGAGAATCCCGAAGAGCTCATCGGCAGGTCCATCGATGAGTTCTTGCTGCCCGAGGAGCGGGATTTCGTGGAGTCGCGGATTCAGCAACTTTTGAACAATTGGGAGGCGCTGCCCCTTTCCAAGAATCATCTCCGTCGGCCCAGCGGGGAGACGTTCCTTGTGGAGGTGCGGGCTTTTCCCTTTGAAGAGCATGGGGAGAAGGCGATCCTGCTCGTGATTCGCGATATCACCGAGATGGAAAGGATGCGGGTGGAGCTGGAGAAGAATGAGGCTAAGTTTCGTTTACTGGCCGATTTGCTTCCTGCATTGGTGTATCTGGTGGATGAGAATGGCAAAATCGTTTACATGAATCGATTTGCTTACAATGCGCTGGGATATACTTTTGAGGAGCTTCGGGAAGTTGATTTCTTCGAAATCATTGCTCCTCACCACCTGACTCATTGTAAAAAAGTCTTTCACGCTCTGAAGATCGGCGAATCCACTTATGATGAGCTCACGGTGCGGGATAAGCAGGGGGCGCTGCATTGGGTGGCGGTGTGGATCACGAAAACCATCATGGATGAAAAGATGGTTGGACTCGGAGTGGCCATGGATATTACCTGGCGAAAGGAGATGGAAGCGGCATTGAAGAGTCACACCCATCGCCTGGTGACCGCATTGGAGGAGGAGCGGCGGCGGATGGCGAATGAGCTCCATGATGAGGTGGGACAACAACTCATTGGCATGAAGTTTGCCATGGAACGGGCGCTTCATCATGCACAAGCGCCCGAGGCCCGACGATCCATCGAAGATGCGTTACTGCAACTGAGCAGTTTGACCGATCAGGTGAGGGAATTGTCGCTTTCCTTCCGTCCGGCCATGCTCGATAATCTGGGACTGTTGCACACGCTGTTATGGCATTTCAAGCGATATTCCGCCCGCACGGGCATTCAGGTGCGATTCAATCATTCAGGGTTGGATGAGGTGGACCTACCCCAGTCTTACGCCATCACCGTCTACCGGGTTATTCAGGAAGCGCTGACGAATATCGCCCGTTACGCCCAAACCGACAAGGTCGTCATTGAAATCCAGGTGACCGACCATCGTCTGGTCTTGAGCATTCAGGATGATGGTGTTGGCTTCGATCCCGAAGAAGCCTTGCGAGATTTTCAATCCAGCGGACTAAGAGGCATGAAGGAGCGCGTGCATCTGCTGTCCGGGAGTCTGGACATTCGAAGCGCTCCGCAAGAAGGGACAACCATTTTCGCTACGATTCCACTCCCCCCTCTTTCAAGTCAGAGATGACTCGCAAAAAGTGCATCACCGTTTATCTGGCTGACGATCATCAGATTGTCTTGAGAGGCATCATCAGCCTGCTCGATCTCGATCCCGACCTTCATCTGGTGGGATTCACCACGGAAAGCTCCAAGATCGTGTCTGAGGTCATGCGGCTAAAACCCCAGGTGCTGGTGCTGGATCTAGGCATGCCCGGCATCCCAGGCGGCGAAATCATCCGCACCTTGCGCTCGATGCGCACTGTGAACACGGAGGTCGTCGTTTTTACCATGCATAAGGATATCAGCTTTGTCGTGCAGGCGCTGGATGATGGCGCTTTGGGCTATGTCATCAAGGATGTCGATTCGACCCATCTCATCGAGGCAATTCGCGCGGCGGCCCGCGGTGAAGTCTACCTCAGCCCGCCTTTTTGCCGGGAAGCAATCTGGGAATATCAGGAGCAGTTACGGCTGAGCAAAGGGGGCGTCGATTCCTACGACAAGCTTACGCCCCGTGAGCGCGAGGTGCTCATCTATGTGGCGCAGGGATATACGAATCGCGAGATGGCGTCGAAAATGAATGTGTCCGTGCGCACGGTTGAGAGGCATCGCTATAACATGATGAAAAAAGCTGCATTCAAAAACCGCGCCGAAGTCATCCAATTCGCTCTGCGGAAGGGACTGATTCCACCCTCCGATGCAGGAGAACTCCCGGTAGTATGATTCACATGATTTATACAGGCGGCACCATTGGCATGGTGCAACGCGGCGATGGCGCGCTGGAGCCGGCAGGCATCGACGATATGCTGAAATATGCGCCCGAGCTGAGTCTCATGGCGGAATGGGATTACTGCCAGTTGGACCCTCCGCGGGACTCCGTGGATCTGGGCCCCGAGGACTGGCTGTTGCTCGCCCGGCACATCGAGAAAATCTATGATCGGTATGATGGCTTTGTGATCCTGCATGGCACGGATACGATGGTCTACACCGCCGCAGCTCTTTCCTTCCTTCTGGAAGGATTGCGCAAGCCGGTCATTCTCACAGGCGCGCAATTGCCCATTGGCGCGATTCGCAATGACGCCCGCAACAATCTGATCACGGCCATGGAACTGGCCGTCAGCGGGCATCCCCAGGTGGCTGAAGTGGGCGTCTACTTCAACGATCGGCTGTTGCGGGGAAATCGGGCGGTAAAGACCTCCATCTTCGCCTTCGACGCCTTCGATTCGCCCAACTTCCCCCCTTTGGCCCGGGTGGGTGTTTCCATCCACTATCCCGCCATTCCCCCGCTGCCGCCTCGGCCCGACCGGCTCATCGTTCACCAGGCTCTGACGCCCCAGGTGGCGCTGATCAAGCTCTTTCCTGGCCTCACTTACCGCCTTTTGGCCTCACATCTCGACGCCCCCATCCAGGGATTGGTGATCGAGACTTTCGGCAGCGGCAACATCCCGGCCACGCCGGGCCTCATCGACATCCTCGAACGCGCCATCCATGAACGAGGCTTGCTGGCCGTGGCCATCACCCAACAGCTTCAGGGACGCGTGCATTTGGGCGCGTACGCTGCGGGCCGCCGCCTGCAGAAAGCGGGCGTCGTCTCCGGCGGGGACATGACTCCTTACACCGCCCTGGTTAAGCTCATGTTCCTGCTGGGACGCGACGACCTTTCGCTTGAGGAGCGCCGCCAGCTTTTGGCCCGAAATCTACGCGGGGAGCTTACGCCCCCCTCGGAGATTACTCCCGAATCACCCCTGACATTTTCTCCAGGGCCTCGCGATCCAGCAACGTAATCCGACGATATCCCAGCTTCACCCAACCCGCCTCGCGAAAATCCCGAAGGATGGCGCTGATAGTCTCCCGATAGGTGCCCAGGATGTCGGCCAATGCCTGATGGCTGAGTCGGATTTGGTCCGAGTCGGCGTAGCGACTCTGGCGGATGAGTTCTGCGGCCAGACGTTCGGGCAGCCAGCGATAGGCCACCTCTTCCAACCGGTTTTCCACCTGCACCATGCGCAGCCCAAACGTGCGCAGCAGGGCCAGCCGCAACACCGGATGTTTGGTGAGCAGACGCCTGGCGTCCTCGGCAGGGAGCTTCCAGAGTATGCCCGGTTTCACAGCTTGAGCGCAGTACGTCAGCCGGGGATAGTCGAGGTTCAGAATCGCCTCCTCACCAAAGACGCTGCCCGGCCCGATAACGGCCGTCGCCAGGCGTCGATCCTCTTTGCTGGTGATCAGTATTTGCACCAAACCATCGATGAGGATATAAAGATGCTCGCTGATATCCTCGGCGGGCGCGATGCAATCCCACGGCAGGGCATTGACTACCGTAATCGCGTTTGCCATCTCCTCATCCTCATTCACCAACCTGGCGAGCATCTCTAGTAATTCCTCATCAGAGATGTGAACTTGATTCTCCGAAGTCGTCAGTAGAGTCATTATTGAACTGCTCCCTGGATAAAGTACTGTATCGAAAAGCAGGCGTTCGCCCTGAAAGCGAAGGCCAGATTTTCCATATTTTGCAAATATCTGTCATTCCATTGTACCGAAGTGTAAGAGGAATTGCAATTCTTCTTTTGACGCAAAAGGATGATTTGACGAAAATGTGAGTATTTATTAAAGCGAACTTTCCGAGTATCTCTCGAAATCAGAAGAGGCATTGAGACATGGCCCGAACCGCGATGTTCGAAGGTTTGGTATACGATGAAAAGGACCGGCTGGTTGAAGCCGGTTGGGTCGGCCCCGACGCCTGCTACATCCTCGATGATGATGGCTTTCTTCGTCACATCGACGCGGTCGAAATCGACAGGCAGGTTCTGCAATTTTTCAAGAATCAGGTCATGGCCCACAAGGAGATGGCCATTCGCGCTATGCTGCAGATGATGGGCAAGGATGACATCTTCACGAAGACGGCGCTGGAGTATCAGATCGCGCACATGGATGAGAATGTGGATCAAATGATCCCGCCCCAGGCCCGGGAGCTCCTGCGGTCGATGGGATTCCGGATCATCGTCGATGTCCAGGGAAATCTCATCGATATCGAGACGCCTGATATCACTGACATCGACGGCCTCCCCGGCCTCGATGGCTTCGGCGAGATGTAACGCATCGTTCGCCCGCCATGTTTTCAGCAATTCGCGCACAAAGGTGGTGATATCGGCCTGCCGCCAGTTGAGCGCGAGGGAAAACGGGCCCCGATCTTCGTTCCTTCGAGCCTTCGTGGCAAGACGTTTTGTTGGATACCTGTATAGTTACAAAAATCTGTAAAAATCATCAGCGAAAATCTGCATTGCGAAGCATCCGCGTCATCTGTGTTCTCATTTCTATCGGTATCGGCGCGGGCTTGCACGCCTAATTCCCTCATCTGCCCATGAGTTTATTCAACGCTTACGTCGATCGCTTTCGCTCCCAACTGGTCTCGCCCGATCCGCGACGACAGCGCCAGGCCATCCTGCTGGTGCTGCTGGCCGCTGGCCTGGCCGCGGGGCTGGCCATCGGCGTGCTGGGCCCGATCATCACCCTGGCCCTGACCCTCGCGGGCATCGGCGCGGTGGTTGTGCTGCGCAGCCCGTTGTGGGGGCTGGTAGGCGTCATCCTCATCGCCACGCTGCTGCCCTTCGCCACGCTGCCTTTCAAGATCATATTCACACCGAGTTTTCTCGATCTCGCCATCTTCGCCACGTTCGGCGTGTGGGCGTTGGCCTACGCCCTGGCCCAAGAAACCCGCTTCAAGTTCACCAACCTGGGCGGATTCGTGCTGCTGTTCCTGCTGCTAGCCGCGTTCAGCTTCATGCTGGGATTGGAACACGCCCGGCCCACGTCCAACAACCTGCGCCAGTTCATGGAGATGATCCTGAGCATCGCTCTGTTCTTCGTGGTGGTGAACGTGGTGCGGGATGAGGAGTCGCTGTTTTTGCTGGCGCGGGCGCTGATTCTGGGCGGCGCGGGCGCGGCTTTCTTCGGCATCCTGTTTTACGTCATCCCTCGCGACGCCACGGTCTGGATTCTCGACCACATGGCCCGCATCGGTTATCCCGGCGGCTATGGCGCGCTGCGCTTTGTGGAGGACGATCCCAATGGCATCATGCGGGCCATCGGCACCAGCATCGACCCTAACGTGTTCGGGGGGCTGTTGATCCTGGTGGGGGTCTTCACCCTGCCCCAGGTGGTGAGCAAACGCCCGCTTTTCCCTCGCGGCTGGGTAATCCTCTTCGCCATCATGGACGTCACCGCCCTGTTTCTGACCATCTCCCGCGGCTCCATGCTGGGGTTTCTCATCGGCCTCGCGGCCATCGGGCTCATGCGCTATCGCAAACTGCTGTTGTGGGGATTGCTGGGCGCGCTGCTATTCGGCGCGCTCATCATGGTCATGCCCTTCGCCCAGGCCTACGTCCAGCACTTCGTCGAGGGGTTGCAGCTTCAGGATCGGGCCACGCAGATGCGGTTGGGCGAGTACAAGGACGCGCTCACGCTCATCAGCCGCTATCCCCTTTTCGGCGTTGGATTCACCGGCACGCCCGAAATCGACCTCTATATCGGCGTCTCCTCCCTCTACCTGCTCATGGCCGAGGAGATGGGCTTGGTGGGTGTGGCCGCCTTCCTGCTCACCATGGCCATGTTCGTCAATATCCTCATCAACGGGCTGCGCCATGTGCATCAGGACGCCCGGCTGGAGGCCATCATGCTGGGGATTCTGGGCGCGATCACGGGTCTGCTGACCGCGGGCGTCCTCGATCATTATCTTTTCAATCTCAACTATCCCCACATGACCGCGCTGTTATGGATTATGGTGGGCGTGGGCGTCAGTGCGGCGCAATACGCCCAGCATTTCATGGAGAAACAGATGGCGAGCGTGTGATCCGCGTCCTACGGGTGATAATTGGAGAAGTATAAAATCACGACCACGGCCAGGGCCCAGAAGGCGGCAGAGAAGAAGAGGGGTTTGTCCTTGAAGATGAGTTCATCGGGCGCGCCGCCGAGCTGCTTCACGTGGATGAGGTAGAGGTAGCGGAAGAGGAAGTAGATGACGATGGGAATGGTGAGCATCATCAGATGGTTTGCGGGCAGATTTTGGGCCGAAAAGGTATAGAGGGAGTAGGTCACCACCGTGGCGCCCGTGGTCAGGCTGATGAGGTTGTCCAGGAAGTTCAGGTTATATTCGTCCAGAATGGCCCGATGGTTCACCGCATCCCCCTGCATGGCGACCAATTCCGCCCGGCGCTTGCCCAAGGCGATAATGAGCGCCACCAGGGTGATGCACACGTAAAGCCAGGGCGAGAAGCGCTCCACATGGACCACGACCGCGCCCGCCGCCACTCGCAGCACAAAGCCCGCGGCGATGGTGAACACGTCCAGGATGACCATGTTCTTCAGCCAGAAGGAATAGGCCACGTTCATCACGAAGTATCCGGCCAGGATCAGCCCGGCGACGGGGTCGAGCAGGAATGACGCGGGCAGGGCGAAAGCCAGGAGGATGACCAGGGCGAGGATGGCGTAGGCGGGCTTGAGCGCGCCCGAGGCCAGCGGGCGGTTGCGCTTCAGCGGATGCGCCCGATCCTTTTCGATATCGACCAGGTCGTTGAGCAGATAGACCGAACTGGAGACCAGGCAGAAGAGCGTGAACATGGCCGTGGTCTTGAAGAAGAGATCGACTTCCAGGAATTTGCCGTCGAAGACCAGCGCGGCGTAGACGACCACGTTCTTCGTCCACTGTTTGGGACGCATGGTTTTGATGATGGCTCGGAGGGCGGACATGGGCCTAATCTTAGCCTGACGCGCGAAAGGGGTCAAGTTTTGAGACCTCGAAGGTCTGCCAGACCCTCGATGTCTTCAACGCAAGCGCGCCATTCTAGATCCCCAACAAAAAACTCCCCCGCTGCGCGGGGGAGTCAGGACATGCGAGAGTATGCGAATTTAGGAAGCCATCTCCGCGTGGACCGGCTCCAGGCCCGCCGCGCGGCGCAACTCCTCCACCTTATTCGTCCGCTCCCAGGGCAGGTCCAGGTCGGGGCGACCGAAATGCCCGTAAGCGGCGGTCTGACGGTAAATGGGGCGCAGCAGGTCGAGATCGCGGATGATTGCGCCCGGGCGCAGGTCGAAGTGCTCGCGCACGAGGCGTTCGATGACCACGTCGTCGATCTTGCCCGTGCCAAAGGTCTCGATGTTGATGCTCAGGGGTTCGGCCACGCCGATGGCGTAGGAGATCTGAATCTCCACCCGGTCGGCCAGGCCCGCGGCCACGATGTTCTTGGCCACCCAGCGGGCCGCATACGCGCCGGAGCGGTCCACTTTCGTGGGATCCTTGCCCGAGAACGCGCCGCCCCCGTGGCGTCCCACGCCGCCGTAGGTATCGACGATGATCTTGCGGCCAGTGAGACCGGCGTCACCCATAGGCCCGCCCGTCACGAAGCGACCGGTGGGGTTGACGAAGATCTTGGTCGTGCCGTTCATCCAGGTCCCCACCACGGGCTCGATCACGTGCTTGATGATATCCTGGCGCAATTGGGCCTGGGTGATCTCGGGGGCATGCTGGGTGGAGACAAGGACAGTGTCCACGCGCTGGGGCTGCCCGAACGCGTATTCCACCGTCACCTGACTTTTGCCATCGGGCCGGAGGTAAGGGAGGATGCCCTGTTTGCGCACAAAGGTGAGGCGTTGGGCCAGCTTGTGGGCCAGGCTGATGCTCAGGGGCATGAGTTCAGGGGTTTCGTTGCAGGCGAAGCCCACCATCATGCCCTGGTCGCCAGCGCCGATGGCCGCGATCTCCTCGTCGGTCATCAGGCCCTGCTTGGCCTCCAGGGCCTTGTCCACACCCATGGCGATATCGGGCGACTGGCGGGCGATAGCGACCATGACCGCGCAGGTGTCCGCGTCGAAGCCGTAGTCGCTGTCGGTATAGCCGATGTCGCGGATGGTCTGGCGCACGATCTCATCGTAATTGATCTGCGCGTCCGTAGTAATCTCGCCGAAGAGCATGACAAAGCCGGTCTTGGTCGCGGTTTCGCACGCGACCCGGGCCTTGGGATCCTGGGCGAGGATGGCGTCCAGCACCGCGTCGCTGATCTGGTCGCACATCTTGTCGGGATGCCCTTCGGTCACCGACTCGCTGGTGAAGAAGAGCTTGGGGGAGCGCATGAAGGTGGTGCTCATGGTGATCTCCTCTTGGAGAGAGTGTGTGAAAGCTGAAATGCCTGGAGCTGCAAAAATGGAGTAATCAGTGTTCAGTGATCAGTAATCAGTGGCAGTGACGCTGCCATGCCTTTCTTGACAACTGATAACTGATTACTGAAATCACGTGCCGTGGGACCAGGAGCGGAGGTATTCCTCCTGTTCCGGAGTCAGCGTGTCGATCTCGATACCCATGGCGGCCAGTTTGAGCCGGGCGATGTTCTGGTCGATGTGTTCGGGCACGGAATAGACGTTGTTTTCCAGCTCCTGGTGGTGGTTCTTGATGTATTCGGCAGCCAGGGATTGGTTGGCGAAGCTCATGTCCATGACCGCGCTGGGATGGCCTTCGGCCGCGGCCAGGTTGATGAGACGACCTTCACCCAGGATGTAGAGGCGACGCCCGTCCGCCAGCGTGTACTCATCCACGAACTCGCGCACTTTGCGCACGCTCACGGCCATCTCCTCCAGGGCGGGAATGTTGATCTCCACGTTGAAGTGGCCCGAGTTGGCCATCATGGCCCCATCCTTCATCACCTCGAAGTGATGACGGTCGAACACGTGCAGGTCGCCCGTGGCGGAGATAAAGATATCGCCTTCTTTGGCGGCCTCCAGCATGGGCATGACGCGGAAGCCGTCCATCGCGGCCTCCAACGCCTTCAGGGGCTCCACTTCGGTGACGATGACGTTGGCGCCCAGGCCGTGGGCCCGCATGGCGATGCCGCGGCTGCACCAGCCGTAGCCCGCCACCACCACGGTCTTGCCGGCGATGAGGACGTTGGTGGCGCGGATGACGCCGTCCATGGTGCTCTGGCCCGTGCCGTAGCGGTTGTCGAACAGGTGCTTGGTCATGGCGTCGTTGACCGCGATGACCGGGTACTTCAAGTCGCCCTGGGCGGCCATGGCCTTGAGGCGGATGACGCCCGTGGTGGTCTCCTCGGTGCCGCCCATGACCCCGGCAAGCAGCTCGGGGCGCTCCTTGTGCAGGGTGGCAACCAGGTCCATGCCGTCGTCCATGGTGATGTTGGGGCGATGGTCCAGCGCCGCCCGCAGGTGGGCGTAGTAGGTGTCGTTGTCCTCGCCCTTGATGGCGAACACGGGGATGTCATAATCCCGCACCAGCACCGCGGCGATGTCGTCCTGGGTGGAGAGGGGATTGGAGGCCGTGAGGACCACATCCGCGCCGCCCGCCTTCAGGGTCTTCATCAGGTTCGCGGTCTCGGAGGTGACGTGGAGGCAGGCGGCGATGCGTACGCCTTCCAGAGGGCGCTCCTCGCTGAAACGCTCCTCGATGAGCTTGAGGACGGGCATTTCCTTCGCGGCCCAGTCCATGCGCAGCCGACCTTTATCGGCCAGGTTGATGTCTTTGATGTCGTAATTTTTGGCGGTCATGGAAACTCCTGTCAGTGGTTTGATTTGATGGATGGTTTTGTCGAGTGGATGACGGGATATGGGGGCAGGATGAATGCCTAAAGATTAAAGACTAAAGATTAAAAATTTGTGGCTCTTTGGCCTACCCAATCATGAATCTTTAGTCTTCAATCTTTGATCTCCGACAACACGTCTCCAGCGCGGGCAACTCCCCATAATTCTCCTTCACCCGAGCCAGGAACTCCTCCCGGGTGTAGGCGTGGTTCTGAGTGCCGACGCGTTCGATGACGTACACTGCGGCGCTGTTGCCAAGTTTGAGGATGGTTTCCCAATCGTAGCCTGCGTTCAGGCCCACCAGCAGGCCCGCGCGGAAAGCGTCGCCCACGCCCGTGGGCTCGACCACGGCTTCGGGCCGGGCCGCGGGCACGCGTAGTTCGCCCTCGCGGGTGATGACGCCCGCGCCCTCGGGCCCCAGGGTGACGACGATGGCCTCGACATAGTCGAGCAACGCCGCCTCGCTCAATCCCGACAGCTTCTTGGCCATTTCCAGCTCGTAATCGTTGACGGTGAGCACGGACGCGCCTTGCAGGCTGGTCATGAATTCGTCGCGGGAGATGCGGGCGAGCTGCTGGCTGGGATCGTAGATGAAGGGAACGCCCATGTCGCGGCAGGCTTCCGTGTGATTCACCATGGCCGCGGGATCGTCGGGGGAGATGATCACCCAGTCGATCTCCTCCGCCCCCACATCCCGCAGGTCGATCTCGCGGGCCCGGGCCATAGCCCCCGTATGGAAGCTGGCGATCTGGTTGTGGTCCAGATCGGTGATGACGCTGAAGGTGGCGGTAAATTCGTCGGGATGGACGCGGATGAGGGAGGTGTCCACGCCCACGCTCTCCAGCCACTGGCGGTAATCCTCGAAGTCGAGGCCAGCGGAGGCGACGATCTTGGGGCGTTCGCCCAGCAGGGCCAGGTTGTAGGCGATGTTGGGGGCGGTGCCCCCGCGGTGTCGCTCCTTCTCATCCACCAGGAAGCTGACGGAGAGCTTGTCCTGGCCGGGAAGGATGTGGTCTTTGAAACGGCCCGGGAAGCGCATCAGGTAATCCCAGGCGATGGAGCCGGTGACGATGATGGACATGGGGAATGGTCTTTGGCGAATGGCCAATGAGGAGGGTTGGAGGCAATCTAGATGCTGTTGAGAAAGGGGATGAAGTCGGTGAGGTCGGGCAGGACGGCGTCCGCGGCCTGGCTGACGGCCTCCGAGCGGGGGCGGACGGCCAGGGCGTGGCCCGTCTGCTCGAACATGCGGATGTCGGTCTCGGAATCACCCACGGCCAGCACCCGGTCGGGGTCCACGCCCCAGCGCTGGATGATCTCCCGCACGAGGGGGCCTTTGCCGCCGTAGGGGACGCGTACGGTCATGCGGCCCACGATGCGCCCGCGGTCCTGGTGGAGGATGTTGGCCCGCCAGTCGGCCGCGCCCAGGTCGGAGGCCACCTGCGCCACATTCAGGTCGAAGCCCGAACTGAGCAGGACGAAAGGGATGCCGAGGTCTTGCAGGCCCGCGGCCGCGTCAAGCGCGCCGGGCATGTAAGGCGTACGGCGAAGAATCGCCTTCGCCTCATCCACGCGCTGGCCTCGCCACGACCAGGCGTCCAGTTGGGCGAATTCGTGGTAGGTGATGTGACCGTTGCGAAAGGCCCGAAAGTGCCGCCGCCCTTCCTCCTCCGTGCCAAAATGGCGATGGAGGAGCATGTAGGGATCGACGACTTGTTTGAGGACGCCGTCCACGTCGAAGATGATGAGGTCGATGGGCATGGGGCAATGAAAAACGCGCCCGGAGGCGCGTCGTGGTCGAAGACTGAGCGATTGCTCTCATCTTTCAGGCGCTGCGCGGCCTGCCGGAATTGGCACCAGTGCCGCCCGTCTGCGGGCGGACGGTTGCCGGGGAGTCATCGGGCCGGTCCCTCGTCCCCTCTGGATGAGAATCCAGTCGGATATGGGGTTATGCAGGTTCAATTGCGCAGTTTAGCACATGGCGGGGGCTATGTCAAAAATGAATAGCCCCTGTTGTGGAAAGACAAGTGAAAAGCAAATCCTGGCGAGATGTTTTTTCCATCTATTCCAGCGCCGCCAATGCCTCTTCGAACCATAGATGCTACTTTTTCAGCACCCGGCCTTCCTGCTCCCCCACGAACGACCTCATTGTAGACAGCCTCAGGAACGATAACTTCGTCGAATATGTCTGGCAAAAGATCAAGTCGATCTATCAGCGCTAATGCAATAAGCGGCGTAGCGTTGACAATCGCCTTCATTTTGTCCCGATCCTCTCCGCCAACTCCCGGCTGGAACGGGCCTCATCGACAAGCTCGCCCTCATCGTAATCGATAACTGGAAATCCGTTTTCGCTGAGCAGCCGATAAAATTCCCACTTATCACACCCCAGCGCTTGCGCTGCGACTCCCGCGGAGATCTTACCCTCCGCGTATAAAGAGCCAAGGGTTTGCAGAAGCACCCGACGCTTGAATTGCTCAGCGTCCTCTTTCGAGGCAATCAGTAGATCTTCTGGAAACGTCACGGTGACGCCTGTCATCTCGCGCATGATCTCATAACCTCCGAATTCATTTTAATACCCCAAAGGGTTTTTGGCAACCCACCCGTTGCTGTGGGCGTGTTTCAGAATGGGGGCGCACTGGCCGAATGGAATTCGGTGCTGAGGGCGTCCCGCCGCCCGTCCCCCTGCGGGGACGGAAACGTCGGCGTAGGCCGACGTGCGGCCAAAGGCCTTTAGCACCGACTTTAGTCGGCAGTATAGGAGGAGAGGCCTCTGGCGCCATGCCCCAAAATTGAAACGCACCCGTTGCTGTCGGGCGTGTTCCAGAACGCCTCTCTCGTGAAGAACGCGAAGATTCCTGGATCAGACTACAATAAAATAGCAGGCCGCAAGCTTATCAGTCGCTGCAAGCTCGCGGCCTATCGTATCGAGAGGCTCAGGAGGTGACGCGGGTGATGTACTCGCCCGTCTCCGTGTTCACCCGGATGACGTCGCCCGCCTGGACGAAGAGGGGCACCTGGACCTTCAGGCCCGTCTCGGTGGTGCAGCTTTTGGAGGGCGCGTTGGCGGTGTCCCCGGCGAAGCCGGGCTCGGCCTCCACCACCTTCAGGTCCACGGTCTTGGGCAGTTCGATGCTGATGGGCTCGCCTTCGTAGGTCTCCAGCTTGAGTTCCAGGCCGTCGATGAGATACTTGGTCATCTCGCCCAATTGCTCTTCCGTGAGCATGACCTGCTCGAAGGTCTCGGTGTCCATGAAGTAGTAAAAATGCCCGTCGGTGTAGAGATATTGGACGTTGGCGTGGTCCAGGCGCACGTCCTGGACTTTGTTGCCGCTGGGGAAGGTCTTCTCGATGGTGGCTCCGGAGCGCAGATTGCGGGCCTTGACGCGAATGGTGGCCTGGCCGCGGCCCATCTTGCGATGCTCGTATTCCAGCACGCGATAGAGCTCGCCATCCAGGGTGAAAATCGTGCCTTTGCGAAGTTGTTCGACGCCGATCATGGGGATACTGTCTCCTGATTGAAAATTGCGTTGATTGTGAAGGATTCTCTAAGCTGACGTTATGCGAGCCTACAACGAACGTAAAACGTCAAAACGTGAAACGTCATGACATTACGCATCACGCATTACGTTTCACGTTTTCGTCTTCCCGCGCCGATCTGGCAGGCGGAATGCTGTCAGAGACAGGTTCATTGTAGGGATAGTGGGGAATTTGTCAAAACAAGCGGCGCGCGCGACGGCTTGCCGATACGAACGAAAATGCCTCGCGGCCAGAGCGGAGCGGGAAGCCAATGCCGTAATACGTAATGCGTGATGCGTAAGGACCTCACGGATTACGCATTACGCATCACGTCGGTTGCAGACTCGCCCAACTTTGGCTTTGCGAACCTTCAGCAACCAGCGATCATTCTATTTTCAAAACAGCCCGCCATCCTGGGAAAGCCAGGGCGGGGGCTCCTCGATTTGACGCGGGGGCGAAGATGCGACGCGGCGTTTGGGGCAGGCGTCGTCGCCCTCGCCCGCCAGCCAGCGCTGCGCGGCCTCGGGCAGGTCGGCCAGGGGCGCTTTGCACAGGGTGACGTCGGGCAGGGATTCCAGAAAGAGCCGTCCGTAGCGCTTGCTGAGAAGGCGTTTGTCCAGCAGGACGGCGACGCCCCGGTCGCTGGTGGAGCGGATGAGTCGGCCGAAGCCCTGGCGCAGGTTGAGGATGGCCTCGGGCACGGAGTATTGGTAGAAGGGGGAGTCGAAGGTCTCGGAACGGGCGGAGATGATGGGGTCGTTGGGCACGGAGAAGGGCAATTTGGTGATGACAAGCGCGCTCAGGGCTTCGCCCTGCACGTCCACGCCCTCCCAAAAGCTGCGAGTGCCCAGGATCACGGCTTTTTCCGTTTCGCGGAACGCGGCCAGAATCTGCTGGCGGGAGCCGCCTTCGCCCTGGACGAAGAGGGTGAATCCCGCTTCTTCCAGCAGGGGGCGCAGGCGCTGGGCCACGTCTTTGAGCTGGGCGTAAGAGGTGAAGAGAGCCATGAGGCGGCCCTGGGTGGCCAGGCTGAGCTGGAGGATGGCCTCTTCGACTTTGGCCTGATAGTCGGGCTTGTTGGGTTCGGGCATGTCGGTGGGGATGAAGACCAGCGCGTTCTTTTTGTAGTCGAAGGGGCTTTCCAGGGCCAGCTCCTCCACCTCGAAGGCGTTGAGACGCCCCCGAATGTAGTCGAAGCTGTTGGCCGTGCGCAGGGTGGCCGAGGTGAGCACCACCGTATCCTTGCTGCGGAAGATATGCTCCTCGATGATGCCGCCCACATGCAAGGGCGCGCGATAGAGGGTGAGGCTGCCGTTGAATTTCGACCGCCGCACCCAATAGATGGCGTTGGCGTCGGGCTCCAGGGTGAGCTCGTGCCCGATGGACAGGGCCTCAGTCACCGACTCCCACAACGCGGTCAGCTCCGCCTCCAAATCATCCCGTTCGGGCATAGGATAATTGCCCAGGTCGCCCAGGGTTTTGATGAGGTGATCCAGGTCGCTGACGAAGCTGTTGAGCGCGAATTCCAGATTGTCCCAGATGATTTCCACGTCCACCCAGGCGGGCTGCACCCGCACGCTTTTGGTGATGCGCAGGCGCAGGTCGTACATGGTGTTGTCGTATTGCCGCCCGAAGTGCTGCATGAGGAAGCGATCCAGCGCGTCCATGTATTCGGCCATGTGCATGTCCAGGGCGGGGATGCCCGCGGCCAGGCGGCGGGTGTAATCGGTGATTTTGTCGGCCTTATCGGAGGGGACGTCGGCCCGACGCACCGCGGTGACCACATCGGCCAAAAGCCCTGCCGTGGGCATCTCCCCGCCGGTGGCAGGAGCCAGTTCCCGCAGCCTGGTCACGAAGGAAGCGTGGTCCACGCTGGCGGTGAGGGCGTGGGTGGCTGCGGATTCGAGATGATGGGCCTCGTCCACGATGAGATGATGGTATTCGGGTAGGACGCCGCCCTCGGTGGCGATATCGGAGAGGAGGAGGGCGTGGTTGACGATGATGAGATGCGCGGCCTCGGCCCGGTTGCGGGCTTTGTAAAAATAGCAGGGATGAGGCGAGTCCATGCCGCAGCGAGCGGAGGAGCAGGTGTGGGGGTCGGAGCAGACCCGCTGCCACACGGCCCGCTCCCCGGCGTTGACCAGGGTGAGCTCGCTGACGTCGCCAGTCTCGGTGTGGGGCAGCCACAGGAGGATGCGGGCGAGGACGCTGACCTCGACCGCAGTCAGGTCGGGCCGGGCCATGAGTTTATTCAGGCGTCGGGGACAAAGATAGTTGCTGCGGCCCTTCATCACCGTGGCTTTGAAGTCGAAGGGGAGTATGTGATGGAGGTCGGGCAGGTCTTTGTGATAGAGCTGGTCTTGCAAATTGATGGTGTTGCTGGAGACAACCACCCGCTGGCCCGTGTTCACGGCCCAGGCCAGGGCGGGGATGAGATAGGCCAGGGATTTGCCCGTGCCCGTGCCCGCTTCGATGAGAAGGTGGCGGCTGCGATTGAATGCGTCGGCCACGGCCCGCAGCATGGCCACCTGCGGCTCCCGGTATTCGTAGAGGTCGAAATAGGCGTCGAAAGGCCCGCCCGGCTCCAGCAACGCGGCCAGGGCGTCCACGTCCAGGGGTTGGGAATGCTCCACCGGCTGCAGGGGCTGCTCCCAACGGAAGAGGGGGCCTTTGTCCAGCGCGGTTTTCTGCACCTGGCGCTGCCCCAGCCCCCGACGGGCCTGATCTCGCAACGCATCCTCGAACACGATGGTCAGCGACCAATCCGCAAGCTGCCCCATGCGCACGATCTGTTCCAGGGTTTTGGCGGGAACCTCATCGACCAGGAGGCGGCGCATGGCCTCGAATATCCACATGCTGGCTTCGGCGTCGTCATAGGCCCGATGCGCATTCTCCAGGCTCACGCCCAGGCGCTCGGCCACGCGGCCCAGCTTGTAGCTGGAGAGGCCGGGCAGGGTAATGAGGGCCAGTTCGAAGGTGTCGATGAGGGGGTTGTAGTTGTAGAGGCCGTTGGCCCGCAGGAAGCTGATATCGAAGCCGATATTGTGGCCCACCACGGGCGCATCACCCACGAACGCGCGAAACGCGGACGCGACCCGGCTAAGCGGCGGCGCGGCGTCGGCCTCGGCCTGAGTGATGCCCGTCATCTGTTGGATGGCGGGGGGAATGCGGCGGCCGGGGTTGACCACCTGGCTGAAGCGGTCGATGATTTCGCCATCGCGGAAGCGCACCGCGCCCAGCTCGATGATGGCGTCTTTGTCGGGATTGAGCCCTGTGGTTTCCAGGTCCAGGGCGACGTAAGTTCGAGACATGAAGAGGTGGTGATAAAAGAGAGGGGATTGCAATGGAGGCGTTGCAAGAGATGGTGGCGCGGGAAGCCAATACGTGAAACGTAATGCGTGATGCGTAAAGTCCTCACGTTTCGCGCATCACGTATCACGACGGTTATCGCCTCGCCCAACGTGGCCTGGCGATCCTTTCTCAATGCGCGCCAAGTCGCTATTTTCAAAACACCAGTATAGCACAGCCATGAGGGAGTCGCAGATTTGTGAGGGGGCCGGGAAGCGTCCCAGATAATCAGAAAATTCGGTCATGCGGGCTCCACCCGGCGCTGAAGCGCCGGGCTACAAAACAACGCCGGGTGAACCCGGCTTTGGGCGCGGGCTGGCTCTGAAAGCCCCCTTGAGGGGGCGCCGTTTCCAGCCCGGATGTTCACCTCCGGGGCGCAGGCGCAACGCGCCCATAATTTGGGACGCACCCGCAGGTGCATCGCATCTTGAAACGAAGGGAATTTGGGTATAAAATGACGCCAGGAGGTTGATCATGTCCAAATCTATCGTCCTGCTCGTCCTTCTCAGCATGATGATGGGGGCATTCGCCCGGCTTGCGGCCCGCAACGACGCGGCCCTGGCGGCCGCCCAAAGCGCCACCTACTACGTCCGGCCCGATGGCGGCTCGCCCGAGCAATGCACGGGCCTGACCGACGCACCCTATCCGGGCAGCGGTCTGCATCAGGACTGCGCCTGGGATCACCCCTTCCGGGCGCTGCCTCCCAACGGTCCGGCCCGCATCCAGGGCGGCGACACGCTGATCATCGCCGCGGGTAGCTATCGCATGGGCTACGGCGCGCCCGAAGCCGATAGCGACGGCGACCAGTGCGCGTCCGCCTACCCTTGGGGATGCGTCATGCCTCCCATCCCCTCAGGCCCGGACGCGGATCATCCCACCCGCATCCTGGGCGCGGGCTGGGATAGCGGCTGTGCGGATCCGCCCGAGTTGTGGGGCGCGGAGCGAGCCGCACACATCCTCGATCTCACCGACAGCCAGCATGTGCAGGTTGCCTGCCTGGAGATCACCGACCACGCGAGCTGCGTCGAATTCCATTCAGGCGACATCGCCTGCCCTCGCGACAGCTACCCCTACGGCGACTGGGCTCCCACGGGCGTCTACGCCCAGGACGCCAGCGACATCCATCTGCAAGACCTGAACATCCACGGTCTGGCGCGCACGGGCGTGTGGGCGGGGCGTTTACGCGACTGGCGGGTGACCAACGTGCGCATCGCCGGCAACGGCTGGGTCGGCTGGGATGGCGACATCGACGGGGATGACAGCAACAGCGGCAGCCTGCACTTTCGACTGTGGACGGTGGAATGGAACGGCTGCGGCGAGACCTGGCCCGACGGCGACCCCGTGGGCTGCTGGGCGCAGAGCGCAGGCGGCTACGGCGATGGCGTGGGCACGGGCGCCACTAGCGGAGATTGGATCATCGAGGATTCGGCCTTCCTGCACAACACGTCGGATGGCCTCGACCTGCTCTATCACACCGGGGGCGGCGGCATCACCCTGACCAATGTGCGGGCCGAGGGCAACGCCGGGAACCAGATCAAAACCACGGGCGCGGTCACCCTCACCAACAGCGTGCTGGTGGGCAACTGCGCCTATTTCGACGATCAACCTTTCACCTACAACGTGGATCCCTGCCGCGCCCTGGGCAACACCCTCTCCCTCTCCTTCATGGGCGGCGAGCAGGTCGCGCTCACCAACAACACCTTCTACGGCCAGGGCGATGGCCTCATCAATGCGGGCCCGCATGGCGATGGCGACTGCACCGGGAGCGAACGCATTACGGGCCGCAACAACCTGTATCAGGGCGATGACGACTATTTCCAGCAGGGCGACGTCACCTTCCTCTTCTACTACGAAAACTGCCCCGGCCTCACTTTCGACGGCGATTACAGCCTCTACGATCACGTCAAGCTCAGCGCCTATACGCCCGGGCCCCACGACATCGAAGCCGACCCGCAATTGACCGGCCCTCTCTCCGGCGACTACTACGGCATGGCCATCACCGCGACCAGCCCCGCCCGCGACGCAGGCCTGGCCGACGTCGCTCCCGCCACCGACTTCCTGCATCTAAGCCGGGACGCATCCCCCGACATCGGCGCTTATGAATACCAGCCCAACCCCGTCTACCTGCCACAGGTGACCATCTCCCGTCTCAACGCCAGCGACGCCCGTCTGGCGTGGACGCGCCCCGACGACGCCTACCTGCGCTTTCACATCTTCCGCGACGTTCAGCCCTATTTCCAGCCCGACGAGCACGCGACCGCGGTCATCGATGCCCCCCCGTGGCAGTGGGATGACGCGGGCGCGCTGGGCGATCCCGCCCAAAATCGCTACTACCTCATCCAGGGCGAGCGTTTCGACCACGGGCGCACCGATTCCAACCGGGTGGGCGAGTTCGACTTCGCACTGACGCCGGGAGCGCCGTAGCCCCATCTATTCACCGGGCGTGAGGGGAAAGTCGAACGCGCCCAGGCGCCGGGAGAAGAGACTCTCGCCGCTGGCCGGGATCCCTTCGACGCGATAGTAATAGTTGACTGCAGGATCGCCGTACGCGCCCGCATCGTCGTAGTAGTTGGGGGGAGGGACGACGGTGGCCAGCGCGGGCGCGGTGGGGGTGAAATAGGGCGTAGTGTCCCGCCAGATGGTGTAGCTGACGTAGGTAGGGTCGTCGGGCCAGCTCAGGCGCACCACGTCCGGCGCCAGCAGGGAGATGATGACGGGGAGGTAGAGCTGTTGGATGGTGAAGCTGAGCACGCCCTGGTCGCTGACCTGATAGCCGCCCGAGGCCGAGGGCGTGAGGATGACGGTGGTCTCGCCGTTGGCCTGATCGACCGTGAGGTCATAGCGCTGGCCCGGCGTCAGGTCCAGCAACAGGTTCAGGGTCTCGGCGGTGGATGGATAAGCGTAGGTCAGGACGCCCGCGGGCGGGGCGCCATCGACCGCTGCCGAGAAGAGCGCGACCCGGCCCAGGTCGGGATCGGCGATGTGCGCGCCCTCCAGTTGTGTGGTTTGGATGTGGGTCACCGCGGGCATGGACGCGACCGTGCTGCTGGTGGGGTGCATCACCGTGAGGAAATTGTGGTCCAGGCCCGTGTCCGCGGGCTCCAGTTCGATGCGCCATTCGCCATAGGGCGTGTCCTCGAAGTCGTTGGTGGGACGAGGTTGGGGTTCGGAGGCGTCCCAGTGCCAGTCGTAGTTGGCGTCGAAGACCCAGAAGGCTTTTTCGCCGCGGCCGCCCACTTTGCGCAGGTTGACGGTGGCGGGCGCGAGGAAGCGCATGAAGAGCTTGCCGTCGCCGTTGACGATGGCGGCTTCGCTGGCCCCGCTGTACAGGGTCTCCCCCGCGGAGACCGCGGTTCCCTGGCCGGGGATATCGGGTTCGGTGAAGGTGTGGAAGAGCAGTTTCGTGTTTTCGCCGCTGTAAGCGGGGTCGGTGACGCCCACCCGGTCGTAGAGGATGAGGTAATCCCCCCTGGCGCTGTCGCCGTTCACCGGCCGCAGATAGACCATCTCCCGCTGAAAGCGGGTGACTTTGGCCGTGTTGCCGCTGAGGCCGTCCATGGCCTGGTTGTAGGTCGGGTTGTTGTAGGCGTTGGTGGCGTCGCCCAGCGCGTAAGTGTAGGCGTCCGTGTTCTGGTAGTGGACCATGTCGGCCACGTCGTATTGGGTGAGGTGCTGGTCGTAGTATTCGATGGTTTCGGGCGCGCGGGTGGCGGGGTACATGGAGCGCTGGCCGCCGTCGTTGGAGGAGGCGTCGGGTCGGGCGTGGGAGAAGTCCTCGTTGGGGTTGTAAACGATGAGGGTGTTGTGGGCGATGGTGCGCATGTAGTAGTTGCGGTCGTGGTAGCTGAGGCCGTCGCCGCTATAGACGCCGCTGTCCAGCAGCAGGTCGCTGTATTTGAACAGGGTGATGCTGTTTTGATCGAGATGCTGGTGATAGCTGAAGTAGTCGCCCGCCTGGAATCCGATGTAGGTGGCTTTCGTGTCCGTGTCCGCGGCGCCGTCGGGCCAGCCGGAGCGGAGGAAGAGGGTGCCTGTGCCCGCGGCCAGGTGGGCGGTCGAGCTGGGCGGGGTTTGGGGCAGGTCGGGATTGAACCAGAGGAATTCCTGATGGGCCAGGAAGTCGTCGGAGCTGCCGTCCGGTTCGGTGGCGAGATAGGCAGCGAGCTGGGCCGCGAGGGGATGATCCGGGAAGCGGTCGTTGAGGATGAGGGCCATGATGCGCCCGTAGTTGGCCATGGAACCGCGGTTGCGTTCGGTGTCGCCCGTGGAGAGGTAAGGGTGATACTGGCGACCCCATTCCTGGGCCACGCCCGGCCAGTGGTGCAACAGGAAATAGCCGATGCGCTCCCGGAACCAGTCGCTGCCCGCGAAGAGCCGTTCCCCCGCGGCCGTTTCCCATGCGGCCACGGCCTGTACCCGGGCGTAGTTCGCGATCCAGTCGTAGATCATGCCTTCGGGCCAGCCTCCGCCCGCGGCGATGCGGTCCAGCAGGTCCAGCCCCGTGTGCTCATAGCGATACACGTCCAGCCATTCTTTGGCCCGGGCGTTGTCGCCATAGGTGGCCAGGCCCATGACCGCATAGCTGTACCCATGCCGGGGCCAATAGTTGCCCCAGCCGGGGGTGTCCCCATAGCTGGGGTTGTCGCCCCGATGGTTGAAGTAGGCGATGAAGTCATCCTTCTGGGCCTGAGTCATCTGGGCGTAGCACCAGTCGAAGACCAGGGCCACGTCGCCCGGACAGGACGCGCAATCCTCGTCCGCGTCCACTTTGTCCTGGGCCAGGGCCAGGGCGTCGGTGCAATAGCTGGCGTCGTTCAGGATCTGGGAGACCAGGGCTTTGTGCAGCATGGCGTCGGGGTCGTTATCGGCTTCATTTTTGAGTTGAACCCAGCGGGGATTGTCCGCGGTGGCCCGGGCTTGCAGGGTCGCCAGTTTGTTTGGGGTGAGGAAGACGCGAGGGTGACCGTTGGGGATGGTGAGCAGTCGCACGTGCACCGTGTCGGTGGCGCTTTCCCCCAGCTCATTGGTGACGGTGAGCTGGAAATCCCATTCGCCCGGCGTGTCGGGCGTGAAGCTAATGACGGCCTGGGAGCCGATGACGCCGCTTTGGGTCGAGTCGAACGCGGGGGTGAGGATGCGCCACTCGTAGCTGAGGGTGGCATCGTTGCCGCCGGGCCGGTCGTGACTGCCCGAGCCATCCAGGGTGATGGCGCTCCCATCCCATTGCAGGTTCTCCTGATCGGGACCGGCGTCCGCGTAGGGTACGTCGGGGTTATAGACCACGGTGAGTTTGGGCCGCAGGGAGGGGTCGCCCGCGTATTGGCTGGACCAGAAGTGCCGCCAGTCGGTGTTTGCTTCCTCCCAACCGGTGGCGTCGCGCAACACCACGCCGAAGTTGGGTTGTTCGCCCCGCACCCAGGCCCGCACCAGCTCGGTCACGTCCCATTCATACCAGCCGGGATCGGTGACGTCGGCATAGCTGGTTTCGGTGGATGCGTAATCCGAGCCCGCTTCCATGCCGCGGGCGTTCCAGGGCACGTCGGTTCCCTCGCCCGGATAGTAATCGAAGGCGTAGTCGCCCGTCACGCCATGCTTGCCCGCGGCGTCGATGGGCGAATCCACCTGATTGCCCTCGTCCCAATCCCGCAGCACCTGATAGAGCTTGATGCGCCGCACGGGAGGCGCGTTGCAGTTCCCGGTGTAGCAGGCGTCGGTGGTGTTGTAAAGCGCCAAGGTGGCGGAGATGATCTCGCTGTTGGCGGGGATGCTGCTGAGATCGAAGCGCAGCAGCGGGTTGTCGCCGCCGTCCCGCTCCAGGGAGAGGAGCTCGTTTTGGCCGTAGTTTTCGCTGTATTGGGGCGGGTTGTCCCAATCGTTGCTGCTGACCCAGGCGTCCTCCACGCCCGCGTAGCCGTCCAGGCCTTGCTGGAAGATGGCGGTCTGCTGGGCAGTGGGGCGGGCGCTGCCTTGGGCGCTTCCGAAGACGAGGAAGGTGGCGAGCGCGATAAGTGCGCTCGCGAGGGCGAGCATCGGGCGGGACATGGCGGCCTCCTTGGGGAATGAGCGGCGTCAATGTCCTCAGTTTACCCGAACCCAAGGCATTTTGCCTGACGGCAGGCTGACGATTCTCAGGTTCTTGCCGGACGGCAGCGTGGGAAAAACCAATCGTTGTCGTAATTATTTCGACAATGTCACATTTCCCAGCCGCGCCCCGCCCAAAGCCCCCTTTCTTCAAGTCATAGCCGTGACGAAAGCGATAGCCAGATCGTCGGTATGGGAGAGGCTGATGGCCCATTGGGTAAGGCCGAGGGATTGGGCCAGCGCCTCCGCCCGGCCATAGAGGCGCAGCGCGGGCGCGTGACGTTCGTCGGCCAGGATTTCGATCTCCTTCCAGCCGATTTCACCGATGCCCGTGCCCAGGGCTTTGGCCACGGCCTCCTTCGCGGCCCAGCGCGCGGCCAGGGAGGCGGGGCGATGGCCGTAGGCCGCGATCTCGGCCGGGGTAAAAATGCGTTCCAAAAACGCATTCCCATGCCGCTGCAAAGCCCGTTGAAAACGGGCTATCTCGATGATATCCACGCCCGCCCGCAGCATTATTCTTCCTCGTCAGGCGGCCCGGCCACGGCCAGGGCGTAGCGGTCGGGGTGAAGATAAGTGCGGGCCACGCGCAGCACGTCCTCTTTCGTCACGCCTCGAATGCGGGATTCATACCCCAGCAGATAATCCATGCCCAGACCATGCCAGGCCATGCTCAGCAGATATCCGGCGATGCCGCTGTTGGTTTCCAGCCGCAGGGGCAACGAGCCGGTGAGATAGCTCTGCACGTCAGCCAGTTCCTCGTCGTCCACCGGCTCGCGGACGATACGCGCCACTTCGGCCAGCATGGCGTCCACGGCTTTCTCCACGTTGGCGGGATTCACGCCCGCGGCGATGCGCCAAGTTCCGGGCCCGCGGTTGGCGTTGAACGCGCTGTACGCGTAGTAGGCCAGGCCCATCTCCTCGCGGATGCGATTACCCAGGCGTCCGCCCAGCCCGAACCGACCCAGGATCGCGTTGCACACCAGCACGGCGTCGTAATCGGGGTCGTTGCGGGCGATGCCGGGCCAGCCCAACACGATATCGCTCTGGCTTTTTCCCTGCACCCGCACGCGCTTCGTCACCGTTTGGCGCAAGATGGGGCGGGGCGGAATGCTCGTATCGGGATGGGCGTGGGGATGACGCCAGCCGCCCAGGGCCCGCTCCAGCCGGGCGATGGTTTCCTCCGCCCGGACCGCGCCCACGACGACGACCACGCCGCCCGCAGGCGAGACCTTCTCCCGATAGAAACGAACCAGGTCCGTTCGCTGCACGCGGCGCACGCCCGCCATCTCCGCCTCGATATCCATGCGGTAGGGATGGTCAGGCGGGTAGATTTGCTGGTTGAAAGCGATGGACGCCATGGCCCGGGTGCTGTGTCGGCGTTCTTCCAGGCGGGTGAGCAGGCGGGATCGGGTCTTTTCCAGCTCATCCTCGGGAAACGCGGGCGCTATCAGGCTCTCGGCCATCAGTTCCAGGGCCAGGTCGAAGTCCTCGGCCAGGGAATGGGCGTTGAAACCGAGGGAATGTCGTCCCGCGTCGAATCCGAAGAACGCACCCACGGACTCGGCGGCCTCGTTCAATGCGTCATAATCCCGCGTCTCCGTGCCCCGCCGCAGCATGATGGCGAGGAAATTCGCCAGCCCTTTCTCCTCCGGGCCTTCATTGATGGAACCGCCGAACGCGTAGCCATCGACCAGCACAGTCTGGCTTTCGAAATTCTCGTAGACCCAGACGCGCAGGCCGTTGCTCAATTCGCCGGTGACGATGGTTTGGGAGGAGGGGAGCATAGGAAAGTAATCAGTGTTCAGTGTGCAGTAATCAGTGCGGCGGCGCGCCGATACGGACGGAAATGGGAACGCTGATAACGCGGATGCTTCGCAACGCAGATTTCCGCAGATAATTTTCAGTCTTTAATCTTTAGTCTTCAGCCTTTAGCCTTCGTGCCTTCGCCTCTCTTCGCGCCTTCGTGGCTCTATTTTCAAAGCGGCTTGGACTTCAGCTCGCGACATACCAGCCAATGACGCGGTTTTCGGGTTGGAAGAGGCGGCGGGCGACGCGCTGGATGGCTTCGGGCGTGACCGCGGCCAGGCGATCCTGGTAGCTCGCCAACCAGTCGAGATCCGCCACCATCTCGGCGAAGCCCAGCCACATGGCCTGATTGGAGATGCTCTCGCTGCCATAGGCGAACATGGCCCTGGTTCCCTTGATGGCCCGCGCCAGCTCATCCTCCCGCACGGGCTCCTCCTGCAGACGGACCAGCTCCTCCAAAATGCGCTGTTCCACTTCCGCCCGATCCTGCTCGGGCCGGACGGTGGCGGAGAGCGCAAACAGATAGGGATCGAGGGTGGCGGCCACGGAGGCGTTGACCGATAGGGCCAGGCCCGTGTTCACCAGGGCGCGGTGCAGTCGAGCGGCGCGGCCCAATCCGCTTCCACCGAAGGGAGGGAGGCCGCGGGCGCCATCCAGCACGGCCGTAAGCACAGCCAGGGGGAAGAAGTCAGGATCGTGGGCGGACAGGGACTGGAAAGCGATGAGGAGATAGTTGGCGCCGCCAGGCCCGTGCAGCGTCACCCGGCGCTCCGCCCGCGGTTGGGGTTCGACCGCCCGCACCGGGGGCGGCTCCGGGCCCGGGGGGATGGAGCCAAACGCCTCCTCGATCCGGGCCGCCATCGCCTCCGCCCGAAAATCGCCCACGGCCACGGCCACGGCGTTGTTGGGCGTGTAGTACGCGCGGTAGTGGGCGTAGAGGTCGTCGCGGGTGATGCGGCGCAGGTCATCTTTCCACCCGATGACCATGTGCCCGTAGGGATGGCAGAGGAAGGACGCGGCCTGGACCTGTTCTCGCAGCATGTATCCGGGCCGGTTTTCGTTGCCCTCCCGCTCGGAGATGATGACCGTGCGCTCGCTCTCGACTTCATCCGGGTCGAAGAGCGCATTCTGCATCCGGTCCGCTTCGATGGCCAGAGCCAGACCAATGCGATCCGCGGGCAGGGTGGCGTAAAAAGTCGTCCAATCCACCCAGGTCATGCCGTTGAACTGCCCGCCCTCCCGCTGGATCATGCGGTCGAAGTCGCCTTGGGGATGGGTTTTCGTGCCCTTGAAGAGCATGTGCTCCACCCAATGGGAGAGGCCGGTGAGGCCGGGCGTTTCGTTGCGGCTGCCCACCCGATACCACAGCCAGAAGCTGGCCACGGGCGCGGCGCGCCGCTCCGCCAGGATGACGGTCAGGCCGTTGGGCAGGGTTTTTGTCACGACCTGGTTCATCGTCAGCCGCTACCAGCCGTTTCGCTTCGTGCCGCGGCCCACGCCGAAATAGCGGAAGCCGTACTCGCGCATCTTCTCCGGGCTCCAGATATTGCGCCCGTCCAGCAAAACGTCTCCCCGCATCAGGTCGCGGATGCGGTGCATATCCAACTGGCGAAACTCATTCCATTCGGTGACCAGAATCAACGCGTCCGCATCCCGAGCCACATCATAAACGTCATCCACCAGTTTCAACTCGGGCACTTTCTCGCAATCCTCCGGCCGGGCCACCGGGTCATACGCCTGCACTTCCCCGCCCTCGCGAATAATCTGGCGGGCGATATCCAGGGAAGGGGCCTCGCGCAGGTCATCGGTGTTGGGCTTGAAGGCCAATCCCAACATGCCGACGCGACGGTCGCCCAATCCATTCAGCGCGTTGCGCAGCTTGACCACGGCCTGTCGCCGCATGTGCTGGTTGATATCCAGCACCGCCCGCAGAAGCTGGGGATGCGCGCCGTGGATCAGGGCCATGTGCTCCAGCGCCCGCACGTCCTTGGGGAAACAAGAGCCGCCAAAGCCCAAACCCGCGTTGAGGAAATGCGGCCCGATGCGCTTGTCGTAGCCCATGCCCTTGGCGACCATGTTCACGTCCGCGCCCAGCTCCTCGCAGATGGTGGCGATCTCGTTGATGAAGCTGATGCGGGTGGCCAGGAAGGCGTTGGACGCGTACTTGATCATCTCAGCGGTGCGCAGATCGGTGATGAGCACGGGCGCGTTCAGCGGACGATGCAGCTCCGCCACTTTCTGGGCCGCTTCCGGATGCTGGGAGCCCAGCACCACCCGGTCGGGATTCATGAAATCGGAGATGGCCGATCCTTCGCGCAGGAATTCGGGGTTGGAGACCACCCAGAAATCCACCGATTTCTTTTGCTTTTTGCGGATAATATCGGCCACCCAATCGCCCGTGCCCACGGGCACGGTGGATTTGTTGATGATGATCAGGGGGTGATCCATGTGTTCGGCAATGCTTTCCGCGGCCATGCGCACATAGCGCAAGTCCGCCTCGCCATCCACGCCCGACGGCGTGCCCACGGCCACAAACACGAACTCCGCATCTTTCAGGGCCTCGGCGTAACTGGTGGTGAAGTCCAGGCGGCCCTTCTCCACATTGCGGAGGATCATCTCGGACAGGCCGGGCTCGTAAATGGGCACCTGGCCCCGCCTCAGTTTTTCGATTTTCTCCTCGATGATATCCAAAAGCGTGACTTTGTTGCCCAGATCGGCGAAGCTGGCGCCAGTGACCAGGCCTACATAACCTGCCCCCAGAACAGTGATATGTTTCATGGCGTTTTACCTCATGGATGATTGTTTGATAGGGTTAGCAATTTCATTGACATTGACAGACAGCCGCCCGCTTCATCCAGCAACCTCTGCGGTCTCGGCCTCCTGCGCGGCTTTCTCGAAATCCGACCAGTGCAGCCGGGCCCGGAAGAAGTAGTAGACACCCAGGCCCGTGATGGGAAGCCACAGCGCCGCGTGCAGCACCAGGGTATAGGCCGTAGCGATGGCCGGGTCCACGCCGCCCACATCGACCAGGACCTTGATGCCGGGCGCATCGAACGTGCCGATATAGCCGGGCGCAGAAGGCAGCGTCGTAAACAGATTGACGATGCCATTCATCAGCATCAGGGTGATGAACGAGACGCTGAAGGGAAACGCGTGCATCACGAACCAGTATTTCAGAGTCTCCGCCAGCCAGACCAGCACCGAGGTGACGAAGATCATCAGCACGTCGAAAGGGCTCTGCAAGGAGGCCAGGCCAAAAAGAAACCGGTCGACCATGTGATCGACCTTGAGACGAATCGACGCTGGCAAAAAACGCTCAGCCACGGGCGAGTACAATTTCATCACCCAGTGGGATCGGGCGGCCAGGGCGATGAAGAAAATCAGGGCCACGCCGAAAATGACGCTGAGCGCGATGACGAAGGTGCGGTATTGGGCGGGAATGTTCGGGACAAAGGGAAGGGCCAGGAAAACGAAAAGCAGCATCACCAGCCCGTCGAAGATGCGCTCCACCAGCACCGTGGCCAGACTGCCGCTGATAGGAATGTCTTCATTCTTCTTGAGCACGTAAGAGCGGATGACCTCGCCCGCTCGGGCGGGGTAAATGTTGTTGCCGGCATAGCCGATGCAAACCACTGGGAACAGTCGTTTGACCGGGACGGGTTTGAACTGGCGCAGCATGTAATGCCAGCGCCAGGTGCGCAGCCACACGCCCACGAAATAAACCAGCACGCCCGGGATGATCCACCCGTAATTGGCCTGCTTCATCAGGTTCCACACCAACGCCAGGTTGAGCCCGCGCAGGGCGGCATACAGGAACAAGGCGCTGATGCCGATCCCGATCCAGATCAATAGCCGCTTGACGAAATTACGGCGTAAAAAGTCGCTAATGGATGAACGTTTTGACAAAGGCGCGCACCAGAGTGGAAATCAACGGCTGGTAATTGTAGCACAAGAATCGAAACAGGAGCTATTTCTAAACCCGAGTAACTACCAAGGTGTCGCCGCCACTTTTTGCCACGAAGACGCGATGAAAAGCGAAGGCGCGAAGCATTTTTCTTTATATCTCCTTCGTGTCGCCGTATCTTCGTGGTTTTTGCTCGCTAAGAAGGGGGGCGTGTATAGTTGCAAGCTTCGTTGCTCCAGCCTCTCAATAGGGGGAAATTCCCCTACTCATTGATGTCATTTTCCTATTGAAACATGCCTTCCTTCTGGCAATAATAGAGTTACCATTTTAGCGCCATTTGCAATGGCGAGAGGGTTTTCAGGGGCGAAGGCGTCGGTTAGCGAGAGGCCGACGCCTTCGGTTTTTTATTGTCCGAATGCGGTGACTCGACAGAGATCAGGATCGGTAACCACAATCATGCCCGCGCCCGCAGCCACGCCCAGCGTGCGATTGAACCGCCCCTCGCCCGCGCCCTTCCCGCCCAACTGGCCCCGAGGCCGCAATCCCGGCTCATACGCCAACACCCGCCCTTCTTCCGGATCGGTGAGAAAGATGCGCCCGTCGGGAAGCGTGGCGATGTGGGGCGATTCCACCGTATTGGAGCGTGGCCCGGCCGCCGTGCGACTCGCGCCCGTCTCCCGATTCAACACCCACACCACGCCTGCGGCCGGATCGGCAGCGTAGATGAAGCCGTCGGGACCCAGTACGACGTCGGTGGGCTGGCCGCCATCCCGCGGCCCGGCGAAGGCGGCCAGGAACGCGCCCTCCTCATCCGCCTGCACCACCCGACCGCCGCCTGTATCCGCAATGTAGAAATCGCCGTCGGGTGCGATATCCAGCCCGCGGGGATGGTAGAGCGCCAGGTCGCGGCCGATCTCGCCCAGGAATTCGCCATCGCTCCACAGAGAAATAACGCCCGTGGCCGCGTCCAGCACGGCGATGGTTTCATCCGGGGTGATGGCGATGTCGAAAGGCTCGGTAAACTGGCCCGGCCCATCGCCCGCTTCGCCCCAGGCGTCCGCGAAAGCCCCCTCCTCATCCAGGACGACGACGCGATGGTTGCCTGTATCGGCCACGTAGACCATGCCATCCCCATCCACAGCCACGCCCGCGGGGTGGGATAGCTGGTTCTCGCCCGATCCGCACGCTCCGTACGTCCACAGCACGGGCAGATCGAGGGGCGCGAAGTCGCCCAGTTCGCCCGAAGGCGGCGCGGGGGGATGTGCGCTTTCGGGCGGGACTTGAGGTCCGGTGGGATCCAGTCCCGGCTGGAATGGCGTCGGGGTTTGGGGCAAGGACGGCAGGATGGCGTCGGAGAGTGCGCCCTCGACCGGGCGCAGATAGCGGCTTGGCAGCAGGGTCTTCTTGCCGCCGGGGGGTTGCCACCACAGCTCCATGGCTCGGGAGCCGCCCAGATCGCTGTACAGCACCTCGATATCATGCCATCCTGACGAAAGCTCGATCGCGCCCTCCTTGTATTCCGCGCCATGCTGGCCGCTGTTATCCACCACGAACTTGCCATCCACATACACCAGCGAGCCGTCATCGGAGCGGGAGCCAAAAATATAGACGCCATCGACGGGCGCGGCCACCTTCCCCACCCAGCGCACGGAATAAGGCGAGGGCACGGCGTCATTGGGCGCGATAAAGAGATCGCGCTGGACCTGCACCGGCTCGCCCGTCCAGTCCGGGCTGCGATAGTAATATCCTACCAGCCCGTTGGATGCGCCGGGCAGGGTGTAGAAGGCGCTGGCCGGAATGGGTTGAAGCCCGGCGTCGCGCGGCGTCATCCACGCCAGTTGCAATCGGCCCGGATGCTCTCCCGCGACATACTCCAGTCGCAGGGCCTGGAACCCGGCGGCCAGCGACATCATCTGCTTGGCGCTCCCATTCTCCACCGACAGGACTTCCCGGTCATCGAGATACAGGGTCGCTCGCCCGCCTTCCGCAGTCAACGCCAGACGATAGTCGCCAAACGTCGGGGCCAGCAACGCGCCTTCATAAATTGCGGTGAAGGGAGGCAGCAAGGGCTGATCATCGGGCGCGGTAAAGTCAAAATCAATGGCCGCGACTTTGTCCTGACGCACGGACGGTTGGGTTCGGTCCGTCCCAGCCCAATAGGTCACGGTCAGCCCTTGGGCCTCGACAAAAGCGGAGGCGGGGATGAGGTAGCTGAGGAACAGAGTGCGGCCATAGCGATCCTGGTGGGCCTGGAAGATGCCAGTGGGATAAAGCTGCTGCAACAGGGCCAGCATTTCCTCATCCTTGGGCTCGAAAATGAAAAGAGCGTCGCCCGCGGGCGGCTGGCGCAGAGGGATATGCTGGCTGGGGTTCAGTGGAATGACATCGCGTTCGCCGCCGATGAAGCGAATGGCCGCGTGGCCGACATATTGCGGGTCGAGATAGATGGTCAGGTCATCGGGTTGCCGGGCCAGAAATTCGCCGATGGCCGACTCTTCGGGGCTGTACGCGTACCAGACCGCGGGATTCACGGCCTGCACGCGGAAATACGCGTTCAGATTCGCGCCCATGACGATGACGACCAGCGCCGTGAGCAGGGCGAACAGGGGACGGGTGCGTTTCTCGCCAAAGGCCCGTCGCCACGCCAGCCATAAGAGTGTAAACGTCACCGCGACCAGCAGGTAGATGAGGGGGATGAGGCCGATGGGACGGCGGGCGTTGGGCGCTTCGTGGGCCACGGTCAGCACAGCCAGGCTGGCCACGCTGCCGAACCAGAGGAGATAGAGCGCGGGCAGTTCCTTCCAGAACCAACGCGCGGCCCAGATCAATCCCAGCACGAACAGAATTCCCACCACCGCGTGGAGCATGGGCGCGCCGGGCAGATTGTTCAGCGCCGCCATGTCGCCCTGTGCGTTGAACATGAGCAGAACTTTGCGCAGGTTCGACCAGACAGGTGCGTAGCTCCCCGCGGCTTCCACATCCCGGAAGACAGAGATGCGATTCATGCGGATGAGGAAAATCGACCAATGGCGGACCACATACGCGGCCAGGGGCGCCGCGGCCACGACTGCGCCCGCCAGGAAAATCCCCATCCCCTCCAGGCCCCGCCGCCATCGCGCCCGATGAGCCAGCAGCCAATAGGCGAAATAGGCGGCCATGAAGAAGGGGATGACGCGGTAAGCGGTGTACGTGTTCAGCCCCAGGGCCAGCAGCCCGCCCGAAAGCGCCCACCAGCGCCTGCGTCCCGTCTTCAACGCCTTGATCAGCAGCCACACCTGCAAGCTCAGCACCAGCGGCACGAGAATAAGCTCGTAGACAATGCGGCTGAAGGTGATATGCCAGCGGTCCGCGGCCAGCAGCGCGGCCGAGAGCAGGGCGATGCGCTGGTCGTAGAGCTCGCGGGCCAGGGCGTAGAAAGCCAGAATGGTGAGGACGCCCGCGGTGGCGGAGACCATACGCATGGCGACCACGCTCTGGCCGAAGAGATGGATATAGAGGGCGATGAGATAGGTGAAGAGGGTGGCCTGGCCCTCGTTGGTCTCGGCGTAAGGGGTGTAAGACGCGCCCGCCAGCCATTTCAACGCGTCCAGGCCGTTGTTGGCCTCGTCCGATTGCAGGCCATGGGGGTAGAGATTCAGCGCATAGAAGCGGGCGAAGATGGCCACGGCCAGAATGAGCGCCAGGGCGAGCATGACCGTGCGACGGCGCAGCACGCCCGCGTAAAAGGGCCGCGCCGCTCGAACGTCGGCCTCGGGATCGGGCGAAGGCTCATCCCACCAGACCCCAGCGAAAAACAGCAGCATCCCCCCCACCCACAGCCAGAAAGCCCAACCGCCGTACTGTTCTCGGGCGAAGCCAGCCAGCGCGGCCATGAGGACCAGCGCGCCGCCCGCCACCGCCGTTCCCCAGCCGATGCGATCCCAACGACGCCGCGGGGGCAACGCGGGCCAGCCCCGCGGGCCCGCAGCAAACCAGGCGAACACGCCCCCCACAATCAGGTAAAGGAAGACGCCCGCGCGCACATTCCCTTCCCCCAGCCATTTTTGGGCGAAGGTTGCCAGGATGAGCGCAAGCAGCAGGCCCAGAAGAGAGCGCATGGGTGGGTTCAGGCGACACGAGCGATGGCTCGCCGATACGGATGAAAGCGCCTCGCGGCCAGGGCGGCGCGGGAAGCCAACACGTGAAACGTGATGCGTAATGCGTAATGAGCTCACGTTTCACGTTTTCACGCATCACGTCCGCTGCTGGCTCGCTCAACGTCGGCATGGCGATCCTTCCGCAACCGCAGCCAACATTCTATTTTCCTAGCAGCGGCTTTTGGGCGATGACGGCGAAGACGCGATGATGGACGCGCAGAGGCTCTTCGGGGAAGTGTTCGCGCAGGAGTTGAGCCAAATCGGCGTCGAACGCGGCGATGGTTTCAGGCGGCAGGCCCGCGGCGGCCACGCCCGCGCTGGCGCGAATGCGACCCCGCCACGCCTCGTGAGTGTAGATGGCGTCCACGTCGAAGGAGAAGGTCTCGATGTCGGTGAATCGGGCCAGGGCCAGGTCGGTGAGCCAGTCGCGGTAAACGCCCGTGCTGCCCGACAGCTTCAGAACTTCGAGATCGGCCCAGGGAGGATTATAACGGATGATGAGCTGTTCGGTGGCCTCGACCACGTTGCCCGGGAGGGGGATCCAGTCGAAATGGGCGAGAACGACTTTGCCGCCCGGCTTCAGCACCCGACGCACCTCGTCCGCGGCCCGAGCCCGATCGAACCAATGCCAGCACTGGCCCGCGCTGACCACGTCGAAGCGTCCGGCAGGGAAAGGCAGACGCTCGGCCACGGCCCGCACCGCGTCCAGTTCCAGGCCCTCCTCCTGGGCCAGACGCCGGGCGACCTCAAGCAGAGGCGCGGCCCGATCCAGCGCGGTAACGTCAGCCCCGCGGGCCGCGAAGCCCCGGGCGAGCGCGCCTGTGCCCGTTCCCAGATCGAGCAGGCGTTGGCCGGGCTGGCCTACGTCGAAGGTTTGCAGGCGGCGGAAGAGTTCGGGCGGGAACCCGGCCCGATGCCGGGCGTAATCCGCGGCCGTGCGTCCGAAGTCGATGGCGTCCATTTATTCGAGCGGTGGCAATTTGTAAAGTGGTTGATAATGGGTAGCTCGATTCCAAAGGTCGAACAGCCCCTCTTGATGCTGCGAGGCCCATTCAACGACAAGCCCCAAGGCGCGCGGGGGCAGCTTACCGCCTATCACAGTGAGGGTGCGAATGTCAATGACCACCTGATATTCCCCATAGAAAGCATGAAAGTGAGGAGGGGGGTGGTCATCGAAATACATGCGGACGATAATGCCAAAAAAGCGGCAGATTTCAGGCATGCATCCTCTGTAAATCGCGTAATTTGGGGAAAAGGTCCTCAGGGCTTTTGCTCGTCACCTGAAGATAGAGCGCGTCAGGACACAAGTCGATTTCATCTCCCCAGACAACGCTGCCTTCCGGCCCCACAGCGACCTGAGAGAAAACCTGCTCATCCAGCAAAGGGGCGAATACACCTGTCCCAACTTTGTCACTCAAATCGACAACGCCCTCCACACCGTCGTCGTACCGTAAAAACAGACGGTATCCTGGCAGGGCTTTCACTTGAACGAGTTGAGGGCGATCTTCATGCATATGTCATCCTAAGGGATTGGGTTACAAGCATTTTACATGATCCTCAACACGCTGACAAGGGAGTCCAAAAGGCAGGGTGCGTCCCAAATTATTGGCAGACATTTGCCGAGTAAACTCGGGCTCTTTAGGCGCAAGCCCCCTCCTTTGCTTCCTCCCCCGCTTCGAGACGGGCGGGGGAGGAGATAAGGAAGGAGGATTCGATGGCGCCGGTGGTCGCCCTTCGGCGACCATTTGTTGGCATGATTTTGGACGGCGTAGGCCGTCCACTGGCCGCAGGCCTGAAGAGTTCGACTTCAGTCGGCTGGATGACGCCAAATTTCTGGGACGCACCCCAAAAGGCAACCAGCATGAGCGCCAAACTACGCGCTTTTCCCCACCACCTCATAATGCACCACGGTGGATCCGAATTCCAGCAGGAAGTCTCTTCAGGATAGTATTTGGCGGCCTCCACGTCCTCGCCCGCGAAGGCCCGGATCGCGTCCAGGCTCTCCCAGAAGGTCATAGTGATGAAACAGGAAAACCGGTAAACCAGAAAAACCGGGCCGCGTCGCTCTCCCGCCCGGTCTACTGGCCTACCGGTTTCCTGGTCTACCAACACTTTTTCAAAATAGGCGCCACGAGCAAAGACTCGCCGATACAGACGAAAATGAGGACACGGATTGACACGGCCTTCGGTCACAGATTTTCAAATTATCCGTGTTTTTCTGTGTTCATCCGTGTTCTATTCTCGGAACAGCGAGTGGCAGGTGACGATTCACAAAGAACCTGCCACTTGCCACCTGCTCACTTCAGCATCGGCATCCAGATGCCTTTCTCTTTGGCCGTGCGGATGGCGATGTCGTAACCAGCGTCCGCGTGACGCACCACGCCCGTGCCCGGATCGGTGGTCAGCACCCGTTGCAGCCGCTTCGCGGCTTCGGGCGTGCCGTCGGCCACGATGACCATGCCCGCGTGCTGGCTGTACCCCATGCCCACGCCGCCGCCGTGATGGAAGCTGACCCAGGTGGCGCCGCCCACCGCGTTGATCAACGCGTTGAGGATGGGCCAATCGCTGATGGGGTCGGAGCCGTCCTTCATGCCCTCGGTCTCCCGGTTGGGGCTGGCCACCGAGCCCGCATCCAGATGGTCGCGGCCGATGACGATGGGCGCGGAGACCTCACCGCTGGCCACCAGCTCGTTGAACTTGAGCCCGGCCCTGGCCCGGTCGCCATAGCCCAACCAGCAGATGCGGGAGGGCAGGCCCTGGAATTTGACCTTCTTCTGAGCCATTTTGATCCACCGCACCAGATGATGGTCGTCGGGGAAGAGTTCGATGATGGCTTCGTCGGTGCGGTAGATGTCCTTGGGATCGCCGGAGAGGGCTACCCAGCGGAAGGGGCCTTTGCCTTCGCTGAAGAGAGGGCGGATGTAGGCGGGCACGAAGCCGGGGTAGTCGAAGGCGTTGGTCACGCCTGCGTCGTAGGCCATCTGCCGCAGGTTGTTGCCGTAGTCGAAAACCACCGCGCCCCGTTCCTGGAACGCGAGCATGGCTTCCACGTGCCGGGCCATGGACTGCATGGCCAGCTCCTTGAACTTCTGGGGATCGCTCTGGCGCAGGGCCAGGGCCTCGTCGAAGCACATGCCCGCGGGATAGTAGTAGAGCGGGTCGTGGGCGCTGGTCTGGTCGGTGACCACGTCCGGGGTGATGCCGCGGCGCACCAGTTCGGGAAGGACCTCGGCCGTGTTGCCCAGCAGCCCGATGGAAAGAGGCTCCTCCTTCTCCAAAGCCTGATCCACCAGACGCAGGGCGTCGTCCAGGTCCTCGGCCACCGTGTCCAGATACGCGGTCTCCAGCCGCCGCTGGATGCGATGGGGATCGATTTCGACGATGAGGCCCACGCCCTCGTTCATGGTGATGGCCAGGGGCTGGGCTCCGCCCATCTCGCCCAGACCGCCCGTGAGCACGAATTTGCCCTTGAGGGAATGCCAGCCGTTCTGGGTGGCCAGGGAGGCCAGGGTCTCGTAGGTGCCCTGGAGGATGCCCTGGGTGCCGATGTAGATCCACGAGCCCGCGGTCATCTGGCCGTACATGATCAGGCCTTTGGCCTCCAGTTCATCGAACACCTCCCAGGTGGCCCATTTGGGCACCAGGTTCGAGTTGGCGATGAGCACACGGGGTGCGTCTTCGTGGGTCCTGAACACGGCCACGGGCTTGCCCGACTGGATGAGCAGGGTGTCATCCACGTCCATCTTGCGCAGGGTGTCGAGGATGGCGTCGAAGCTTTCCCAGTCGCGGGCGGCTTTGCCCCGGCCGCCATAGACGATGAGATTTTCGGGATCGCCTGCGACTTCGGGGTCGAGGTTGTGCTGAATCATGCGGTAGGGCGCTTCCAGCAGCCAGTTTTTGCAATGGAGTTGGGTTCCCCTGGGGGGATGCACAACGCGTGCCATGAGATTGTCTCCTGTTTTGAAAATAGGATTCGGATCAGGATTAGGATTGAGACAACGTTGGGCGAGTCTGCAACAGGCGTGATGCGTGAAAGCGTGAAACGTGAGCTCATTACGCATCACGCATCACGTTTCACGGCCCGCCAGCCTGGCCGCGAGACGTTTTCTTCTGACCCATACCGTTGTTTGTTATTCTAACGGAAAAACGACGTGATCGGCCAGGATGTTGCCCGCGTCGTCGATGAAAGGCAGGCGGCGGCCGGTGAGGGGGTCGTAGAGGCCCACTTCCAGGCCAAAGGGGCCTTCCACCGCCGTATTGGGGAAGGGAAAGGCGTGGGCGTCGGCGATGGTTTCGCCCGCGACCCACGAGGTGGTGGGATGGTCGCCGTCCGCCGGTTCGCGGTCGTCCTGGGCCAGGATATCCCCGTCCTGGTCGATGAGATGGACGAAGACCGAGTAATGGATGTCGGTAGGGCCCGCGGGCCGCCAGTAGAGGATGAGATTGATGGGCGCGCCCGGCTCGGCCCGGGCGATGAGATCATATCCAGCCAGCTTATGCCCGCCCTGCAGCGTCAGGTCGAGGGGATGCTGGGGATTGGGCGGCTGGAAGTCGTGAGGACGGGCTTCGATGGTCACTCGTCCCAGGCCCAGAGCGTCTTTCCCAGCCCAGGCGATGCGCTGGCCGCTGGCAGGGTCGAAGAGCCCGGCGATGAGGTCGTACTCGCCCGCGGGCAGCTCGGCGGGGACGCGCAGTTTCTGCTGACTGCGCAACACAGCTTCGGGCCACTGGTTGGTGGGCAGCCAGGGGATGGGCGGGCCCTCCATCCCCGCGATCATCTGGCCCCCATCGTCCAGCAATTGCAGAAAGACGTAGCGCTCGGGCGCGAGCGGGCCGTAGGACCGCCAGTAGAGGTCGACAGGGATGTCGTCGCCCGGCAAGAAAGGCCCTTCGCCCCGCTCGTAGCCCAGAAATGCGACGCCGTCGCCCTGGATGTCCGCGGGATGATCGGGCCGGGGGAGGATGTCGATGGCGTGGGGCAGCGCCAGGGTCTGCACCCAGGCTTCGGGCGTGGGGTTGGGGCCATCGGTGGCGATGGGGCTGAGATCAGGCCGCAGCAGGGCCATGACGAGATCATACTCGCCCGGCGGCGTGCCCGCGGGCAGGGTGAGGCCGATGCGATCGCGGTTGCGCCAGGGTGCGGGCGGTCCTTCATCCAGCGCAGGTTCCGGATGGGCGAAGGGCGTCACGTCGCGCTGCGCCCAGCGATTGCCATCGAGCCCGCGCAACCAGAGCGAGTAGGTCAGATCAGAGGGATTGATGGGGCGATCGCCCTGCCAATCCAGCTCGAAGAAGACGCGGTAAGGCGTTTCCACATACCATCCATCGGCCAGACTGACGCCATTCTCCCAGGTCTGGGGTGTGACGAGCTCGGTCTGACGCCCGGCTCCCCGGGGTTCATCCCAGCCGGTGAGGCGGGTTTCTTCCCCAAACCAGCGGTTGAGAAGCTGATAGCTGTGCTGACCCAGATAGGTTTCCACTTTGGTCTCGAAGATGCCGCCCAGGGAGAGATGCTCGGGCAACCAGACGCCTCCGCGCTGGCGCAGGGCGTCCAGGGTGCGTTGCACCGCGGGCGTCCAGTCGGGGTCGGGGCTGAGGACGATGGGCGTGGTTTCGTTGCGCGGGGGGATGGGCGCGGCGTCGGCGTTGACCAGGGTGGGATAGAATTCCCAGGGCAGGTAGGCCAGGAAGTAGCCCGCCTGCCAGGGATAGATGACGAAGACGCTGTCGCCCGGGCGCAGGTTTTCCGTCACGGTGTGGATGAGCGGGCGGTAGTCGCGGTCGGCGTAGCGGGGCGTGGTGTAGAATGCGGCCAGGCTGACGGCCTGCGTAGCGAAGAGTGCGGTCAGGAAGATTGCCCCCGCGGCCCGTGACTCCAGCCACAGGCTGCGGACGCCCAGGGCCAGGAGCAGCCACAGCGCGGGCGCGGCGAAGTACAGCACCCGCTCGAAGTGTTCGGGGATGAAGGGCGCGCGTATCTGCTGCAAAAATCCGCCCAGCAGAGCGATGATCAGGATGGTCGTCAGATAGGCCGCCGGGGAAGTCAACGCGCTTAAGCGCGTTTTGAAACCCGCTTCAGCGGGTTTGGCCCACGCCAGCGCGGCCAGGGGCGGGATCAACAAAAGCAGCGCCCAGGCCCACCACACACTCGCCCATCCCTCCAGATGCCCGACAGTGAAGGCGCTGAGATGCCGCGCCACATAAGCCAGCAGGGGCAGGGGCGCGTCGTTGTCCTTGACCACTTTGTTGGGCACATAACTCAACAACTGCGGGCCTGCGTACAGGGCCCAGGGCAGATAGAGCAGTCCCGCCGCGACCAAGCTGCCCAGGAACGCCTTCCACCGCTCCCGGCGGGCGATGAGCATCCACAGAAATTGCGCCGCGGGCAGCAGAACGAACACATACAGGGTATAAAGCCCGGCCAACACGCTCAGCCCATACGCGATCCCCCACTTCCAATCCTCCCTTTGCGTCTTTGCGTCTTTGCGTGAGATCATCCCCCAGCGCCAGCCCGTCCACAGCGCGGCCAGGGCCAGCATGCCAGCCAGGCCATACATGCGCACCTCCTGGCCGTAGTAAATGGCCATGGGATTCACCGCAACCAACAGCGCGGCCAGGTAGCCCGTGGACCTGTCCCGCATATCCCGACCCAGAGCGTAGGCCAGGGGAATGGCGGGCAGGCTGAGCAGGACGCTGAACAGGCGCAGGGAGATGGGATTGAGCCCGAAGATAAGGCTCCAACCGCGCAACAGAGCGTAGTAGAGGGGTGGGTGGATGTCGGCCGCGGTGCGGACCAGCATCTCCGTCAGGGGCTGGGCCGCGAACCAGACCGTGTACCCCTCATCCCACCACAACGGCTGAAAATCCAGACGAATGAGACGCAGCCCCAGGCCCAACAGGGTGATGAGGGCGAGGATGAGGATGGGGGAACGAAAACGAGGGGCGCGCATGAAGAAACTCAGCGAATCATTGCGCCGAGAGGAAGCCAATGTAGATCTCCCGGTTGGGGTTGGCCGGGCTGGTGGTGAAGGTGACGATGGGGGAACGACGCACGCCGCCCGCATCGATGAGGTAAGCCTCCCAGTCCCCATCGCCAGGATTGAAGATCTCCAGCTTCAAGTTGTACTGCACCCGGTTGCCAAACTCCTCATCCGGCGGCGCGGACCATTGGAAATAAGGCAGGGAGGGTTCGCTGGTGGCGACGACAACGCCATTGCGCTTCACTTGCAGCCGCCAACCGGGGATGGGATAGCCTTCGCCCGTGCCGCCGTACACCTTTACCCACAGCGTCAGCCAATCGTTGTTGGTGGGCATGAAGATGGGCCCGATGCCCCGGTAAAAGGCCAGAGGAGGCGTGGGCGTGGGAGGGATGGGCGTGGGCGTGGCTGTGGGCAGCGGGGTGGGCGTGGGCACGCTGATGACCGGAATATCGTTCAGATTGCCGCTGATCTCGACCAGATCGCTGCGCACCCAGCCCTCCTTCTCATTCGCCAGACAGCAGATGCGCCACCAGGTGCCTGTGCCGTTGGCTCCAGTCACATTGAATGTCTCCCCCTGCTTCGCCGTGCCGATCACGGGGAAGACGAGCCCCGGCCCACTGCGTACATTGACGCTGTCGGCGGTGATGCGCACCTGAGCCGCGGGCGTGGGCGTAATCGTGGGCGTGGGCGAAGGGGGAACGGGCGTAGGCGATGGAATTGGGGTGGCGGTGGGCGTCGGCGTGGGCGTAATCGTAGGCGTGGGCGTCACTGTGTTCGTAGGCAGCAGGGTGGGGGTGATGGTGGGCGTAGGCGTGGCCGTGGGCGCGACGACCAGCGCCCCTACGCTGCCGCCACAACCAGCCAACAGCATGACCAGAAGCCCGAACAACAAAACCTGCCACCTGCTACCTGCCACGAGCCACCTGCTACTTCTGCTGCCAGCGCGGCAGGAATGTGCGCGTGTCTCCGCTGATGGTGGCTTCCCAGGCCTCGGAGACCTGATTGCCAGCACCATCGGCCACGTACACCTTGTATGTTCCCGCCAGCAGAGGGAATTCGATCTTAGCGTTGTAGATGAACTCGCCCGGCAGCCCTGGATCGCCGCGCAGGAAGACGTCGCCAAAAGGCGCTTCCTTGCGCTCGCCGTTGGGGGCGATGGCCACCATCTTGTAGCCGCCCACCGCGCCATTCCCTTCCTTATTGAAAAGTCCGCCAAAGAAGGTGACGATGGGATTCGTGTTGATGCGCGGCTCCATGGACGTTTTTACGAAGAGATAGGAGGGCGCGGGGGTGGGCGTCGGCCTGGGTGTGGCCGTGGGACGCGGTTTGGGCG
>JALXCB010000124.1 GCA_026991225.1 Anaerolineae bacterium
TACGGCGACTGCGCCGATCCTCAGATCGTCATCAATCAGATTCAGAAGGTGGACGGCAAGCTGGAGTACGTGCCCGTTTGGGATATGAAGAAAGGCTGGCTGACGGGCGAGAAGGCGGGCGAGGGCGGTGAGACGGGCGGTGAAAAGCCCGATCTCACCGGCGAAACCATCACCATCTACCACTTTGGCGACCTCTCCGGGCCCTACGCCGCCATCACCGGGCCTCTGATCCACGGCGCCGAGGATGCGGTCAAGGCCATCAACGAAGAGGGCGGCATCTTCGGCGCCAGGCTGGAGATCAAGTTCGCGGACACGGGCGGCAGCGTGGACGAAGCCGTGGCCGCGTACGACCGCTTCACCAGCGAGGATGACAACATCCTCATCATGATCACCTACGGCTCGGGCGAGGCCGAGGCCCTGGCCCCCCGCTTCACCGAAGACAAAATCCCCAACATCTCCGCCGGTCTCAGCGCCAAAGCCTTTTACGGGCCCGATTCCGGCTACACCTTCGGCCTGGGCCCCATCTATCCCGACCAGATCGGCCTCACCATGAAGTTCCTGGCCGAGAACTGGGATCAGTACAAGCCCGCAGGCGCGGGGGATGAGATCAAGCTGGCCTATCTGAGCTGGCCCACCGCGTTCGGGCAGGGCGCGCTCACCGATGAAAGCCGGGCCTACTTGAAGGACCTGGGCATCGAGATCGTCACCGAAGAGACCTACGACATTTCGCCCACCGCGGACACCACCGCCGCCATTCTCAACGCCCAGGCCGCGGGCGCGAACGTCATTTGGACCAACACACTGGCCTTCGGCCCGGCCCAAATCCTGAACGATCTGAACAGCCTGGGCCTGCGCGACCAGTTCGTCGTGGCCGCGGACAACTGGGCCATGGACCTCTCCCTCTACGCGTTCCTGGCCGATCCCGCCTACGGCGTCGGTCTCATCGCCCCCTTCCCCTACCTGTGGTGGACGGACACCGACAACCCCGGCATCCAATACGCCCAGAAGATCTTCGAGGCCAACGAGCGGCCTGCGGCCGAGCACAATGTGGGCTACCTGCTCCTGGTGGCGGGTGTGGACCTGGCCAAAGCCGCCATCGAACGGGCCATCATGGACGTGGGATATGAGAACCTGACGGGTGAGGCCGTGCAGAAGGCCCTCATCGAGATCAGCCCCTACGAACCACTGCAAGGCGTGTTCCGGGCGGATTACAGCAACGGCAGCCGTTCGCCCCACGAATCGCAAATCCGCATGATCCAGGGCGGGCCGGACAAATTCACCGTCATCCAGGACTGGACGCAAACGCCTGACCTGCGACCCAAGCAATAATCTGATTTGCTGGGGGACGGGGGGACGCGTTCCCTCCGTCCCTGTTCCGAAAATAGCGTTGATGCCGATTACGAAAGGATCGCCAGGACAACGTTGGGCGAGTTTGCAAGGGACGTAAAACGTCAAACGTGAAACGTCATGTCCTCACGCATCACGTTTGACTCGTCACGTCATCGGCTTCCCGCGCCGCCCTGGCCGCACGCGGCTATGCACCCCGCCATTTTCATCCGTATCGGTGCAGGCGCGCCCGTCGTTGGGCTGCTTGCGGACAAACGCCAATTTCTATCTCTACGGAGTCACATCCCCGTGTTATCGCTGAATAACATCGAAGTCGTATACAGTGACGTCGTGCTGGTGCTGCGCGGCGTCTCCCTCCAGGTCGAAGCGGGCCAGATCGTCTCCCTGCTGGGCGCGAATGGCGCCGGCAAGACCACGACCCTGCGCGCCATCTCGGGCCTGCTCCATGCACAGGATGGCGAAGTCACGCGCGGGAGCATCGAATTCGATGGCCGGCGCATCGACAGGATGCAGCCCGAGGACATCGTCCAGTTGGGCGTCATCCAGGTGCTGGAGGGACGGCGGCTGTTCAAGCATCTGACGGTGGAGGAGAACCTGATCATCGGCGCGGTGGGCCGCCCCCTGCCCGGCGGCTCCAAGCGCATCCAGCAAGACCTGGAGGAGGTCTACGCCTACTTCCCCAAACTGAAGGAGATGCGCAAGCGCACCAGCGGGTATCTTTCGGGCGGAGAGCAGCAGATGCTGGTGATTGGGCGGGCGCTCATGGCCCATCCCCGCCTGCTCATGCTGGACGAGCCCTCTCTGGGCCTGGCTCCGTTGATCGTGGACGCCATCTTCGAGGTGGTGCGGCGGATGAGCCGGGACCGGGAGATGGCCATCCTGCTGGTGGAGCAGAACGCCCGCATCGCCCTGGACGCGGCCGACTACGCCTATGTGATGGAGAACGGGCGCATTGTGCTGGACGGGCCCGCGGCCCAGCTCAAGGAGAACGAAGACATCAAAGAGTTCTACCTGGGCCTGACGAAGGTGGGCGATCGCAAGAGCTATCGGGACGTGAAACACTATCGCCGCCGCAAACGCTGGCTGGGGTAAAGGAGCGGGCGTGTCCTAAATTTTTGGCAAATCGCGTTATCATCAGGAATTCGATCATGCGGGCTCCACCCGGCGCTGAAGCGCTGGGCTACAAAACAACGCCGTGTGAACCCGGCTTTTGACGCGGGCTGGCTCTGAAAGCCCCTTGAGGGGGCGTCATTTCTAGCCCGGAGGTTCACCTCCGGGGCGCCAGGCGCAACGCGCCAATAATTTGGGAGGCACCCTAAAGGCGCAAAAGGGTTGACAATCGTGCCCGATCGTGACAGAATAGAGCCATGCAAGGGCGCAGAAACCGCGCCCGTTTTTGTTTTGCATTGAGCACTCGATGCACTTCCACTGCCATCTCAAAAAGGAGTTTGACGCGTGAAAAAAATCGCCCCCCTGATCCTGCTCATCGCATTGCTGGCGCTGGCCCTGGCCGCGTGCAGCGCGCCCCAGGGCGCCGAAGCGCCCGCCAAGGTGGAGCAACCCGCCGCCACTGAAGCGCCCGCCACCGAGGCCCCGGCGGCGACAGAAGCTCCGGCCGCCACAGAAGCCCCCACCGAAGCCCCGGCCCCGACCGAGGCTCCAGCCGGCGAGGCCACCGAAGCGCCCGAGCCCGAGCCCACCCTGGGCCCCATCGGCGGCGACATCATCTCCCCCACCGCCTACTGGGACCTGCCCGACCTGGGCGGACGCACCATCCAGGCCGTCACCGGCAACGACTACGTTCCCCTCAACTTCGTGGACCCCAAGACGGGCAAGGCCATGGGCTGGGAATATGACGCGGTGGAGGAGATCTGCCGCCGCCTCAACTGCGTGGTCGAATGGAACGTCACCGCCTGGGACACCATGATCTCGGCCGTACGCGAGGGCCAGTTCGACGTGGGCATGGACGGCATCACCATCACCGACGAGCGCAAGCAGCAGGTGGATTTCTCCGTGCCCTACATGCGCTCGGAGCAGTTCATGCTGGTGCGGGCGGATGAAGATCGCTTCTCCACGCCCGAGGAATTCGCGGCCAACCCCGACCTGCTCATTGGCTCCCAGGCCGGCACCACCAACTTCTACACCGCGGTTTACGAGGTGCTGGACGGCGACGAGCAGAACCCCCGCATCAAGCTGTTCGAGACCTTCGGCGCGGCGGTCCAGGCCCTGCTCAGCGGCGACGTGGACATGGTGCTCATGGACGCGGCCTCCAGCCAGGGCTACATCGGCGCCAACCCCGACAAGCTCAAGATCGTGGGTGAACCTCTCGCCTCCGAGGACTTCGGCTTCATCTTCACCCCCGGATCCGACCTGGTGCGTCCCTTCAACATCGCCATCGCCACCATGAAAATGGATGGCTACATGGACTATCTCAACAAGAAGTGGTTCTTCCTCACCAACCCTAACGGCGATGACATCTACGACACCATGCCCGACCTGGGCGGCAAGACCATCCAGGCCGTCACCGGCAACGACTACGTCCCCCTCAACTTCGTCGATCCCAAGACGGGCAAGGCCATGGGCTGGGAGTACGACGCGGTAGAGGAGATCTGCCGCCGCATCAACTGCGAGGTCAACTGGAACGTCACCGCCTGGGACACCATGATTTCGGCCGTGCGCGAGGGCCAGTTCGACGTGGGCATGGACGGCATTACCATCACTGACGAGCGCAAGCAGCAGGTCGATTTCTCCGATCCCTACATGACCTCGCAGCAGTTCATGCTGGTGCGGGCGGATGAGGATCGCTTCTCCACGCCCGAGGAGTTCGCGGCCAACCCTGACCTGCTCATCGGCTCCCAGGCTGGCACCACCAACTTCTACACCGCGGTTTACAACGTGCTGGATGGCGACGAGCAGAATCCCCGCATCAAGCTCTTCGAGACCTTTGGCGCGGCCGTCCAGGCCCTGCTCAGCGGCGATGTGGACATGGTGCTCATGGACGCGGCCTCCAGCAAGGGCTACATCGGCGCCAATCCCGATAAGCTGAAGATCGTGGGCGGGCCGTTGGCCTCCGAAGACTTCGGCTTCATCTTCCCGCCCGGCTCCGACCTGGTGGAGCCCTTCAACAAGGCCATCGCCTCCATGCACGAAGACGGCTACTTCGATTATCTGAACAACCGCTGGTTCTTCCTCTACGATCCCGGCGCAGCGCAATAGCATCGCCCGGAACTCACTCTCAACGCCCAGAAGGTGGCGGCTTTTTGCCGTC
>JALXCB010000125.1 GCA_026991225.1 Anaerolineae bacterium
AGGGTGAGGGCCAGACGGAGGTCGAGGGTGAGCATGATTGGGCGTAGGATACACCATGCCCGTGGTTTCTGAAAGTCAGTTATTGCGACGGACGCCCGTCGAACGCCTGGAGTAAGTCGCGTGCGGGGGCAAAGTTCGGATTCAAGTCCATCGCCCGTTCCAGCGCGGCTTTCGCCTCCTGGTCTCTTCCCAACCCCATCAACGCCCGAGCCCGCCAGTAGTACAATTCCTCCACGTCTTGGGTGGTGGCCAGGGTGGCGTCGACCAGGGCCAGAACTTCTTCGTACCTTCCCACGGCCACATACGCCTCGAAAGGTCCGAACTGATACCACAACATGCGCCAGGGCAGGCCCAATTGCCGGGCGCGGTCGTAGGCGGATGCGGCTTCGGCATAGCGCCCTAACGCCGTCAGATCAGTCCCCAGATTGAACCAGGCGAACGCGTCCTCGGGCGTGGCCTTCACCTGGGCCCGGGCGTCGGCCAGGGCCCGCTCCCACATGGCCCGTTCATTCCAGTCCTCGCCCAGGATGGCCCGCACCAGGGGCTCCTGCGCAGGCGGGTAGAGAATCAGGTAGGCGTTGTTGAACACCTTCCAGCCCTGGGCCAGTTCATCGTAGGGGATGAGGATGCCGTGGTAGGGTTCGTCCGCGCGCACGCCCTTGCTGATGAAACTGTCGTAGGCGATCCAGACGCGGCGGGCGTCGTCGTAACCGGTGAGGACGCGGTAGTGGCCCAGGCCGTCATCGGGTTTGGGCTCGATCCAGGTCTCCACCAGGACGGGGAGGCCGTTGCTGAGGAATCGGCGCAGGAGGGTGGGATGGCCATGGACTCGGACCAGGGCCTCCAATCCCTGGGTGCGGGCGAACGCGGCCAATTCCTGGGGGCTGGTGTTCTTGTCGTTGCGATTGGGGCGCAGGACACGGCGGATGGCTTCCTGATCCAGGTCGGAGCCGAAGAAGCTGAGGTGCATGGCCAGGGTGGCCGGGCCGCAGTTGTTCCAGGTCTGCCAGTTGTGCCGCAAGCCCGAGAGTGCGACCGCGGGCTGCACGGGCGTAAGCGCGATGGCGGGCGTGGCCGTGGGGGATGGCGTAGACGAAGGAACGCGAGTCGACGAAGGCGTGCGAGGGCGAGGAGGCGTGGGCGTCCATGAGGCGGTGGGGTCAGGCGTGAAGGAGGGGGCCGGGGTCGGCGTGGGCAGGGGCGTGGGGACCTGGGCCGGATGGGATTTCGGGCATCGTTCTGCCATCTCGACCCGGACGCGGAAGATGAGCCCTTCGAGGCCGCCGTAGCGTCGGGCGCCCAAGGCGAGCAAGATGAGCAAAGCGAAGGAAAACAGGAGCAGCGCTCCCAACGTGAAGCGTTTCATCGGGCGTAGTTTACATCATTCTTCCCTTCCAGGGACAGACTGGACAGCATCCTCAAATACGCGGACGCGACTCTGCGCATCGACGATGACGACGACTTGCGCGGGGAACTGCTGATCACGCCACGGGCCATGCGTCAGGCGTCGGTTCGTCATGTCTGTTTCGGCCACAAAATGGTATAATAACCAGCCTCTATTCGTAACTGCTAAGGTAGTTGGCCCCAATCGCCCCTCTTTTACCACGAAGACACGAAGGAAACGAAGGCGCGAAGTCATTCAAAAAAGATTTTATCCGCGTTTCCTCGTATCCGTGTCGAGTGAACAGGACTACGTTAGCAGTTACCTCTATTCCAATATCCAATCTCCAACATACCAATACCCCCTTTCCATCATGCCCAAATTCCAGACCCTCAAAGGCTTCAAAGACGTTCTCCCCGAAGAATTCCCCTACTGGCGCTTCGTGCTGGGCAAGGCCGTGGAACTGGCCGACCGCTATGGCTACCAGCAGATCGACACGCCCGTGCTGGAGGAAACCCGCCTCTTCCTGCGCGGCCTGCAGGAGGGCACCGCCATCATCCTGGACAAGGAGCTGTACAGCTTCGAGGACCTGGACGGCACGCATATCAGCCTGCGGCCCGAGTTCACCGCGGGCATTATGCGCGCGTACGTGCAACACGGTATGCACACCCGGCCCAAGCCGGTGAAGCTCTTCGCCATCGGGCCGCTCTTCCGGCATGAAAAGCCCCAGGCCGGGCGTTTTCGCCAGCACACGCAGTTCAACGCCGAGCTGCTGGGCGAGGAGGACCCCGCGGCCGACCTGGAGATCATGCAACTGGCCTACAATCTGTACAAGGAACTGGGCTTCCAGAACATCAGCTTCCAGATTAACTCCATCGGCTGTCCCGTCTGCCGCCCGCCCTACATCGAGAAACTGGTGGACTACTTCGAAGCTCATTACGACGAACTGCCCGAGGTGGACAAACGCCGCCTGAAAGTGAATCCCTTGCGGGTGCTGGACACCAAGGAGGAGGCGACCCTGGCGCTGCTGGTGGATGCGCCCAAGAGCGTGGATCACCTGTGTGAGGATTGTGCGACACACTTCGACACATTGCAAGGGTATCTCCAGGCGCTGGACATGCCCTACCAGGTGAACTTCCGCCTGGTGCGTGGGTTCGACTATTATGTGCGCACCGTGTTCGAGGTGTGGGCTGAGGAGCTGGGCGCGCAGAATGCGCTCTGCGGCGGGGGTCGCTATGATGGGTTGGTGGAATCGGTGGGCGGGCCGCGCACGCCCGGCGTGGGCGTGGGCATCGGCGTCGAGCGCATCGTGCTCAGCCTCAAGGCCCAGGGCATCCAGCCGCCCGAGCTGCCCAGCCCCGTGGTCATGGCCCTGCACCGCGGGCCCGAGGCCAAACTGGCCGCGCTGAAGCTGACGGACGCGCTGCGGGCTGCAGGCGTCCCGGCCGCGCTGGCCTTCGGCGACCGCAGCCTCAAATCCCAGCTCAAGAGCGCCAACAAGGCGGGCGTGCGCTACGCGGCCATCATCGCCGAAGATGAACTCGCCCGGAGCGTGGTCACCGTGCGGGATATGGAATCGGGCGAGCAGGTGGAGGTGGGGTTGGATGAGATGGTGGAGTGGGTGAAGGCGCGCGTTTGATTCGTTGGACGCACTTTATCCCTACCATGCTGCATTCACTACGCTTATAAGTTGCTACCCACTACTTTTCTCATGCTATCACCGTCCGGCGGTGGAACCACTGTTGCAAAGCCCCTGTGGGCTGGTATGATGGGAGGAATGGTCGATGCCATTTTGGCAGCTTTACTACCATTTCATTTGGGCTACGAAAGAACGTTTGCCCATGATTTCGCCACAGATTGAAGCGAAGCTGTACGCAGTGATCGCATCTAAAGTGAAGGAATTGGGTGCGATTCCCTTTGCAATCGGGGGCATGGAAGATCATGTCCATCTGGCAGCTTCGGTTCCCCCAAAAGTTGCATTAGCGTTTTTTGTTGGACAGATCAAAGGTTCCAGTTCGCATTTTATCAATCAAGAGATGAGCCTGGAATATCGGTTTGGCTGGCAAAATGAATACGGCGTCTTTTCTTTTGGAAAGCGCTCACTACCGGAGATTGTCCAATACGTGCAAAATCAGAAGATCATTCACCGGAATCGTCAAGAAATAGCGTACTTTGAGCGAATTGGCATGTGAATGGATGCTATGCGTTCTATGGGCTCGGAGCTAAACCTCCGAGCTACAGATGCGAAGCCCTGCGGGCTGGCGACGTGAGCCCCGAAGGGGCTTGGCACGCGTAGCCCGAGGGTTCCAGCCTCGGGCAAAAAAGAGCAAACAAGTTTTGCCTATGTCCCCATCCGAATTCAAGCGCGATTTCCTCGTCCTGCTGCTGATCTTCCTGCTGCCGCTGCTGTTCTTTGGCCCGGTGGTGTTCGGCGGCAAAACCCTGCTGCCCGCGGATAACATCTACCAGTATCAGCCCTGGCAGAGTTACGCCGCGGAGAAAGGCGTGGAAGTCCCCCACAACGCGCTGCTCTCCGACCTGGTGCTGGAGAATTACGAGTGGAAGCTGCTGATCCGGGAGGCGCTGGCCGCGAAGGAGCCGCCGCTGTGGAATCCCTATCTGTTCACCGGGCAGCCCTTCCTGGCCGAAGGGCAACATTCGGCGCTGTTTCCGCTAAGCATCGTTTACTATATCTTCCCGCTGTGGGTGGCGTATGGGATTTACACCTGGCTGGCCCTGGCCCTGGCCGGGATGGGGGCATACATCTTCGCCCGCATCCTGCGCATCGGCCGGGCGGGCGCGCTCTTCTCCGCCATCGCCTACATGTTCTCGGGCTTCTTCATCGCCTCGGTGGTCTTCCCCATGATGATCGGGGGTGCGGCGCTGCTGCCCCTGTTCCTGACTCTCATCGAGATGGTGGTGCGCAAGCAGGAGGAGAAGGGCAATGCGCCCTTCATCCCCGTGGCCTACATCGTGGTGGGCGCGGCCGTGCTGGGGATGCAGGTGCTGGCCGGGCATATCGAGATCACCTACTATTTTCTGCTGGTGGGGGCCATGTACGGCGTTTGGCGCTTGTTCGGCGTTTGGCGACGGCTGGGGGTGTGGCGGCCCGTGCTGCGCATCGCCGGATGGCTGCTGTTCATGGTGGTCACGGGCCTGATGCTGGGCGCGGTGCAGTTCATCCCTCTCTACGAGCTGGTCACCCACAACTTTCGCGAGGGTTCGGTCAGCTATGACCAGGTGGTGAATTGGGCCTGGCCCACCCGCCACATCATCACCTTCCTCATCCCCGACTTCTACGGCAACCCCGCGCATCACGTCATCCGCGACTGGTGGACGGGTGAAGCGTATCATGTGTGGAAAAACGCGCATGGTCAGGACGTGAACACGGTGTTCTGGGGGATCAAGAATTATGTGGAGGGCGCGAATTATCTGGGGATTTTAACCCTGGTCTTCGCCGCGACCGCGGTGCTGGACGTGGTGGGGCGGTTGCGGGGCGGGCCCGTGCGTCAGCCCAAGGACAAGCCCGGTTGGGTGCGGCCGCCCACGGGCCGATTCTACGTAGTGGGTTTCGCGCTGCTGGCCCTGCTCTCCCTGGCCTTCGCCTTCGGCACGCCCCTCTACGCCATCCTTTTCTACGGCCTGCCCGGCTACAATCAACTCCATTCCGCGTTCCGCTGGGTGTTCCCCTACACCATGGCCATGGCCATGCTGGCCGGGTTCGGCGTGGAACGGCTGCAACTGGCCATCGAGGGCGGGCATCTGACCCGATTGGGCGGGCCACGGCGCTTCAAATGGCTCACCTTCCCCGAACTGGCCCGGCTGGCGGGCTGGCTGCTGGCGGTCGGGGGCGGTTTGACGCTGGTCGTCCTGCTCATCAGCCGCTTTGTTCCCGGCCCCTTCATCGCCCTGGGGGATAAAGTCATCGCCGGTTCCGACCTGGCCGCGAATGCGTTCGGGAATGGCGGGCTGTTTTGGAGCTATGAGGCCCTGCGTCTGCTCCAGTTTGGGTTCATGACCCTGGCGTCGGGCGGTGTGCTGTTGCTGGCGACGTCGCCCTGGGGCCAAAAAATGCTCATCGGCGCGGCGAGCAGGCGGGCGGAGGCCGAGGCCAAGGCCGAGCCGGGTCGCACCTGGTCGGTGGGCCTGCGGCTGTGGCATGTCGCAGCCCTGGGCATCATCCTGTTGGATTTGTGGCTCATCGGCTATCCCTTCAACCCCAAGACCGATCCGGCGCTGCTGACCTTCGAGCCACCCGCCATCCAATGGCTGCAGGAGCACAAATCCGCGGATCAGCCCTGGCGTTTCACCACCTATCAGTTGCCCGAGGAGCAGAAGACCCTGAACGCGAATTTGGGGATGCTGGCGGGCCTGGAAGACGTACGGGGCTACGATTCCATCATCCTCAAGCAGTACGCGGATTACATGGGGCAGTTGCAGACGCAAGGCGACCTGCTCTACAACCGCATTGCGCCCATCTATGCGCCCAACACGCCCGCGCTGCACGATCCCCTCTTCCACCTGCTGGGCATCCGCTATCTCGTCACCACCCAAACGTTGAATGAGCCCGATTACCGTCTGGTTTACGATGACGAGGTGCGGATTTACGAGAACGCGCGGGTCCTGCCGCGGGTGCTGGTCGTTCCCGAGGCCATTGCTGTTCCCCCCGAACAACTGTACAAGACCCTGCGCAAACTGGATTTACGGCAGACGGTGGTCATCGAGGGTATGGAAGCGCTGCCCAAGCCCGTGTTCGGCCAGCAACGGGAGGCCCGGGTCATCGACTACGGCCTGAACGACGTGCTGGTCGAGGTGCAGATGGATGCGCCCGGCTGGGTGCTGCTGACGGACGCGTATTTCCCGGGCTGGCGGGCCTATGTGCGGCCCATGGTCGCGCCCGATTCGGGCCTGGAGCCGCCGGACGAGGCGGAGACGCCCATCTACCGGGCCGATGGCATATTTCGGGCGGTGTACATCGACGGGCCGGGATGGTATCAGGTGCGCTTCCACTACACGCCCATGTCCTTCAAGATGGGCCTGTTCGCCAGCTTTCTGGCCGGGATGCTGCTGCTGTTGCTCATTGGCTGGTGGGCCTGGGGCAGGTTCTATCGGGAGGCCGAGGGCGAGGGTGCGGACGTGAAGCGGGTGGCCAAGAATTCCCTGGTCCCCATGGGCATGTCGCTGGTGAACAAGCTCATCGATTACGCATTTGCATTGCTGCGATTGCGCATCCTCATGCCCGCGGGCGAGGGCGCGTACACCTTCGCGGTCCAGTTCTACAGCCTGTTCGAGATTTTGGTGCGCTTCGGCCTGGGCACCTTGCTCACCCGCGAAGTGGCGAAAAAACGGGATGCGTTGACGGCCAATCAGTTCCTGAGCAACGTGCTGCTACTGCGCGTCGCCCTGTGGTTCATCTCCCTGCCCGTGATGGCCTTCGTCACCTGGCTTTACTGGCAGAGCGGCTCTATCGACAACGCTACGGTGGGGGCCATCGCCCTCTTCGCCTTCGCCCTTTTCTTCGCCAGCATCAACGACGCGTTCTCGTCGGTGTTCTACGCCTACGAGAAGATGGAGTATCCCGCGGGCATTGCTTCGTTCATCGCCCTGGCCAAGGTGACGTTGGGCGCGCTGGTGTTGTTCCTGGGATGGGGGTTCGTGGGCCTGGCGGGCGTGGCTCTGGTGATGAACGGGGTGCAAACGGTGTGGCTGTACGGGCTGATGAGCCGCCATATCGCGCGGCTGCGCTGGCTGCCCGACTGGTCGTTGCAGAAATGGATGCTGGGGGAAAGTTATCCCTTGATGCTCAATCACCTGCTGGCGACGGTGTTCTGGCGCATCGACATCCTCATCCTCACGCCTGTGGTGGGCGCATTTGGCGTGGGTCTTTATTCTGCCGCCTACAAGTACATCGACGGGATCAACGTCATCCCCGCCTATTTCACCCTGGCCATTTTCCCGGTCATGTCCCGCTTCGCGGCAGACTCGCCCGACTCCCTGGCCCGCACCCATCGCCTCAGCCTGCGCCTGCTGACCATGATCGCCATCCCCATCATGGTCTTCGTCATCTTCACCGCAGAGCCCCTCATCCTCATCCTGGGCGGCTCCGATTATGTGCCCGGCTCGGTGCTCCCCCTGCAATTGCTCATCCTCAGCATCCCCATCGGCTTCATGAATTCGGTGACCCACTACGTGCTCATCGCCATCGGCAAGCAGAAGTTCCTGACCTGGGCCTTTGTGGGCGGGGTGATTTTCAACACTGTCGCCAACCTGCTGCTCATCCCCCGGCTGGGCGTGCCCGCGGCCGCCATCACCACGATTCTCTCCGAATTCGCGCTGTTCTTCCCCTTCATGTGGATGGTGCACCGCTACATTGCGCCCATCCCCTGGTTCGACGTGCTGTGGCGGCAGAGCCTGGCGGGCGCGGTGATGGCGAGCGTGTTCATCCTGGTGGGGCCCTTCAGCCTGCTGCTGGCGATTTTCCTGGCCACGGCCGCGTATCTGGTCGCACTGCTGGCCACGGGCGCGCACAAGGTCGAGGACATGGAGGCAGTGTTGGGCCTGCTGCCCTCGGGCCGGGTGAAGGGGTGGTTGGGGGTGGGGTAATCAGTAAGTCGGTAATCAGTGAGCAGTAATCAGTGAGCAGTAATCAGTTCTCCGCCCTTGCAGAGCCAGATAGATTATGCTATGCTGGATGTGGATATCGTCCTTTGACGGAGGCTCCCATGGTTCAAAGAAATGTCGAAATCGAAGAGATATTGACTCAACTTCCTCTGGAAGAGCTTTTGCAGATACAGAGGATCCTGGTACGCGTGGTGGAGGGGAAGTTGAAGGAGAAAGGAAAAGAGGCCGGTTGGAAAGAAGATTTTTTGCACATTTCCCAATGGTCTCATCTGGATGATGAACCGCCCGTCAAGGTGAATGCATGGAAGATCGAAACGTTTTGATCGACACGTCGGTGATCATTGACTTTCTCAGGAAAGCGAACAAACGATCTTCACGATTGTGGCAACTTCAGGAACAAGGCATCACCGGGCATGTCTCCACCATCACCCTTTTTGAAGTGTATGCTGGAGCCAGGGAGCCCCGGCATTTTGATGATCTGCAACGCCTTTTCAAGTGGTTTGTTATTTTACCTTTCACCGAACCCATGGCGATACAAGCATCGGCTATTTTCCGAACCCTCAAGGCGCACAATCAAGTCATCGAGTTCCGCGATATTTTCATTGCAGCCACGGCAATGGTTTTGGAGATGCCCATTGTCACGCTGAATTTGCGTCATTTTCAGCGTATTCAGGGCGTTCACATTTATAGGAAGGATTGAACTCGGGCCGGGTGAAGGGATGGTTGGGCGTGGGGTAGTCCGCGCTCGGTTAAGGCTTAGAGAAGGCGTCTTGTGCGAGGAGGTGTGAACCGTTGTGACATTGGTCACGGCGTCACTTGCCCCTCGGCGCGATAATAGAAATAGAGGATGCGGAAGCATCCCCCCATTCACTTCATTGGAGGCCCATCATGTTCAAGAAAATGACCCAGGATAGCCGCGGAAATCTCCTCGCCTATGAGGTCATTGGCGATATTACCAAGGAGGACTACCGCCAGATTGAGCCCGGTTAAAATCCTGGCCGAAGAGCATGGCGATGTCAGACTGCTGTTGGATTTGACCCAGTTTCACTGGGAAAAGCTTAGCGCCTGGGGTGAAGACTGGCGTTTTGGTCGCAAATTCCATGATGTCATCACCAAAATGGCCATCGTGGGCGATAAAAAGTGGGAGAAATGGCTCACAAAACTGGCTGGACCATTTTATGCCAAAGAGGCCCGCTTCTTTTACCCCCATCAAATAGACGAGGCGCTTAAGTGGTTGAAGGAATAACCACATAGCGGTTTACTCATCTTTTCCAAGCCGGGCGCATGCGTCCGGCTTTTTGATTTTTTCATTCTGGGCGGGAGCAGGCATGGTTGCGGGAAGTTGCTTTCTTTGGGTCATTCTGAGCGACCAGGGGTGGGTGTCGTACCCCCGTCATTCCGAGGCCCGCAGGGCCGAGGAATCCAGCGCAGCGAAAAGGCCGCTCGCTACGATCCCTCAGCATGACGCAAAGGAACACGATTTTCACAGCCCTCCCCACTTGCCACGGCCCGCCTTCTGTGCGAAGATCGGGGCGATGCCCAAGCGACTTCTGCGCCCCACCATCGGACATATCCTGGCCGTCTACGCCCTGCTGGCCGCGGCCTTCAGTGTCGCGTCGCCCATTTTCGAAGCGCCCGACGAATTCCAGCACGTCTACGTGGTCAAACACCTGGTCGAGACGCGCACGTTGCCCGTGTTGCAGCCGGGCGCGGGGGAAGGGGGGGCACCTTACGGGCAGGAGGCGGGGCAGCCGCCTCTGTATTACGCGCTGGGCGCCATGCTGGTGGCTGGCGTGGACATGGGCCAGACTCCGCCCGAGCGCAATCCCCACGCCAATGTGGGGAATCCCATGCAGCCGGGGAACAAGAATATCGTGGTGCACACGCCCGCGGAGGCGTGGCCCTGGCGCGGGCTGCCCCTGGCCGTCCATCTCCTGCGCTTCTTCTCCATCCTCCTGGGCGCGGGGACGGTGTTCTTCGCCTGGAAGATCGGGGATGGGCTGTTTCCGGGCCGGGATGCGCTGGCCCTGGCCGCGGCCGCGTTCGTCGCCTTCCTGCCCCAATTCCTGTTCATCTCCGCCGCGGTCACCAACGACAACCTCATCATCTTCCTGGCCACGTTCATCCTCTGGCTGCTCCTCTATTGGTTCGGCCCGCGGCTGCAACGCGCGCCCGCATGGCCCGAGGCCCTGCTGCTGGGCATGTTCCTGGGCTTCGCCGCGCTCAGCAAGCTCAGCGGGCTCTACCTGTGGGCCATCGTGGCCCTGGTCTATCTCGCTCACGCCTGGTTTCAGAAGGATTGGGGGGACAGCCTGGCGTCGGGCGCGTTGACGCTGTTCGCGGCCGCGGTCATCGCCTCGCCCTGGTTCTGGCGCAACTGGCGGCTCTATGGCGACCCCACCGCGCTGCAGCCTTTCCTCGCCATCATGGGCGCACGCGCGACGCCCATCCACCCCCGCACCGAATTCCAGGGCCTGCGCATCAGCCTGCTGGGCCTGTTCGGCTGGTTCAATATCCCCCTGCCCGAATGGGCCTACCGGGTCTGGGACATTTTCCTGGCGGTGAGCGCCATCGGCTTTTTGCAGGGCGTGTGGCGGCGGCGATTTCGACTGCGGCCGCTGCGCAACTACGCGTTCCTCATCCTCCTGGCCGCATGGCTGGGCGTCATCCTCCTGGCCCTCATCCGCTGGACGACCCTGACGCCGGGCACGCAAGGGCGGCTCCTCTTCCCCGCGTTGGTCAGCCTGAGCATCCTTCTTATGCTGGGATGGCGGGAGTGGCTGCCGGGGAAAAGCTGGTGGCTGGCCCTGCCTCCGACCGCGCTGCTGGCCTTGTCCCTTTTCAGCATCGTCTGGGTGATCCCCGCCGCTTATCGCTATCCCGACCTGATCTCGCCTGACGCCGTTCCGCCCGAGGCCCGCCGCGCGCCCATCACCTACGACGGGCGCATCCAACTGGTGGGCGCGCTGGCCGAGCCCACGACCGTACATCCGGGCGAGTCTTTCGAGCTGACTCTGTACTGGCGCAAAGTCGATAGGGTTCCCTACAACGCCAGCCTCTTCATCCATGTGCTGGGGCGGGATTTCGAGGACGTGGCGCAGGTGAACAGCTATCCCGGCTGGGGCAATGCGCCTACTCGCGATTGGCCTCCCGATCAGGTGCTGGTGGATCGCTATCGCATCGATCTGCCGGGCGGGCTGGAGACGCCCACGAAGCTGGTGGTGGACGTGGGATTGTATCAACTGGAATCGGGCGAGCTGTATGAGGGCTTCCTGGCGGGAGGTGACAAGCCGCCTCTGGGCATCCTCACCTTGCGGGCCATTCCCGCACAACCGCCCGCGCCCGAAATCGCCCATCCCACCGACTTCCGAGCGGATGATCTCATCCAGCTTGCGGGCTACGACCTGCCCACACAAACCTTCCATCCCGGCGATGCCTTGCTCCTGATCCTGTACTGGCGGGCGCTGAGCCCCGTGCCCGAGGATTATCAGGTGTTTGTGCATCTGGTGGACGCCGGGGGGCAGCAGGTCGCGGGGTATGACAAGGCCCCGCTGGATGGCTGGTGGCCCACGACGCTGTGGGAGCCGGGCCAGATTTTCGCGGACGCTTACCCGCTGCCCCTACCATCGGACCTGCCTCCGGGCGAGTATGAGGTGCGGGCGGGCCTCTACCGCCTGAGCGACCTGGCTCGCCTGCCCCTGTCCAGCGAGTCGGGCGAGGTCATCGATGGGGCCGCAGTATTGACGAGAATCAGGGTTGGACCGTAGGATAGGCCTGGCTTACAAAAATACCGAGTTTCAAAATGGCTTCAATTTGGCGGTTACCATCGGGTTACCGGGCTATCCGCCGCCATCCGCATCGGAAAGCCGTCGTTCTGCCGCTTGCATTGCACCGAGGACATCATGAAATATCCTTTTTTGGGGTTTCATCCCCGCCAACGTCATCGTCTCTTCTGGTGGGCGCTGGGGCTCACGGTCATCGCCGCCGTGACTTTGCAGGTCGTCGACGCAGCGTTGAAAACGCCCGCCGCGCCGCAGGGCATCGTTTCCTTCGAGCTGGCGGGGTCGCCCGCCCAGGCCGCGGCCATTCTCCAGAGTTGGGACGCCCGTGCCCAACTGCACGCCGCGTTCAGTCTGGGCTTCGATTACCTTTTCATGCTGGCGTACGCCTCGGCCATCGCCCTGGCCGCGCTGTGGGTGAGCGAGGGGCTGGCGGGCTGGACGGGGCGTCTGGGCGTGGTCATGGCCTGGGCCATGGGGCTGGCCGGGCTGGCGGACGCGGCGGAGAATGCCCTGCTGTGGCGCATTTTGTTGAACGACGCGGCCGAGAGCTATCCTGCCTGGGCGAGCCGGGCGGCGACGCTCAAGTTCGGGATCATCGGCCTGGCGCTGCTTTACGTGCTGGCGGCTTTGCTCATGCGCGTTTTTCGCAAGCGCTGACCTGACAGGTCCCCGCCCACGATGCCATGAGACGAGGCTTCGTCCGACAGCGCGATCCGCGTGTCTTCCGGGAGAGCGCGTAGGGACCTGTCAGGTCTCGCGGTGCAGCACGCCCGTCAGGCAGCCGATAGCCCCCGCCGCTTTCGCCAACTCATCCACCTGGACGGTGATGCACTCGATCCCCAGGCTCTCATAGAAACGTTGGGTGACAGGATTGCCCGCGGGCATGAGGATTTTGCGTGGGGCCAGGGTGACGACGTTGAGAGCGAAGCCCTGGCGGGTTTCTTTTTCGTCGGGCAGGAAGTGCACCTGATAACCGTGTTCGCGCAGCGCCCGCACCGCGGCGAAGGGCACGCGTCCGGGCCAGGCGAGGGCCAGATCCTGGTCCACGATGCGTAATGCGCCCATGAGGTGCATGGCCCCGAAAGGCAGCCCCACCGGGATGGTTTCCACCCCCAGCTCCTGCAAGGTCGCGGCCACCTGCGCCCGACCGTCGGGGTTCGTGCGCAGACCGTCGGCGACAAGCGCCCGGTCGGGCGTCAGCCACATGGCGTCTGCGCCTTCGAATGTGGCGCGGCCGTGGATGCTGCGCAGGATGGGGATGCCCAGATCGGCCAGCCGCCGGGCGATGAACCGCTCCTCGCCCGCGCGCACCTGCGACGCAGGCCGGGCCAGGATCGCGCCCTCGGGCGTCATGAACATGAGGTCGGCCACGAACATGAGATTGGGGGGCGGGGCCGCGTCGGGATCGACGTAAAACACCTGGACGCCTGCATCGCGGTAAGCCTGGGCCAGAGCATCGTGCTGGGCCTGCAAACGGTCGAGATCGATGGGGGCCAGCATGTGCACGGCGTTGGGGTCGTCGTCCGTCAGGACTTCGAGCCCGGGCCGATGGAGCAGCACGGCCTTCAGGGGGCGCCATTCGCTATCCTGACCGCAGACGGCCCACAGCGCGCCCAGTTCCTCGCGCGTGCTGGTCAGGCGCGGCTGCCAGCCTTCGCCGCCGTAGGCTGCGGGCGTGATTGTGTCGTTCATTTCCAATCGATCATCCGTGCGCGGCTGAAATCAAATTCGAAATCGATGCCCGCGAGGGCTTGACTGGCGAAGGGGCGCTGGTTTCCGCCGTCGCTGTTCATGATCCACATTTCCCACTTGCCCCTGCGGTCTGTAAGGAAGAGAATGAACTTGCCGTCGGGCGAGACCGCGGGCGCGACATTGTTGACAGGGCGATCCCGTAGCAGCGGAGGTTGCGTCAGCGCCACCGGGCCTGTGCCGTTGTTGTTATAGCGCCAGATATTCCAGTTGTCGCCATCTTTGCGGCTGACGTAAATGTATCTGCCATCAGGGCTGTACACGGGCGCGCCCAGCTCACCATATTCCACCAGAAGCTGGGGCGGTCTATTGTCCTGAGTGTAGGCCACGCCGATGCCATCGCGGGTCAGATGCAGCACTTCGGGATAGAAAGGATGATGGCGAGGAGCGTACACCACTTTATTGGTGGGCAAATTCTGGACATTGCTCCCAGACAGGGAAGCGGTCTCCAGGGAAGTAATGAAGAAATGAATGATGGGGAAGTCCCAGATGCAGTAAGTGCCAATGGGATCGGGATAGGTCCAGCAGTCGTTGCCGTTGAATTCCTTGCGGATTTGCTCATCCGTGGCGCAGCCCAGAGGGGTGTCTCGGCAGTAGGTGTCCTTGACCACGTATTCGTAGATGAGCGTCTTGCCGTCGGGCGTCCACGTGGGAGACCGAGGCTTGTCCACGGTGATGACGACGCGTTCGTCGCTGCCGTCGGCGTTGATGACCCGCACGGTGTCGCCATTGCCGCCCCAGCGCGTGAATGCGATGCGTCTGGCGTCGGGGCTGAACGCGGGGTCCAGGCCCGACGTGATCTTCTTCAGACCCGCACCGTCGGCATTCATCACGTAGATATTCCCGCCGGGGCGGTCCTGGAAGACGATGGTTCCCTTGGGGACCACTGGTTTGGGCACGCCCGTGGTCGCTTTTTCCAGGACCGGGAGGTCTTCGACCGCGACGTCGCTCTTCAACCAGAGGGCGGCGGCCCAGCCGATTTCCCCATTCTCGGTCATGATCTTCAGCCACTGACCATTGTCGCTGCGTCCCAGCACCTGCACTTTCTGGCCCGAGCGGAGCGAGCCAATGCGGGACTGGTCGACGCCCGGCCCGGCCCGGAGGTTCAACGCGCGGGCTGTGACGATGGCTTCGCCCTTGGGTTCTGATTGGGGCGCGGTCGCACTTTCACCCGTTTCATCCACCACGGGGATGTCGGCCATGTCGACGTAGTACTGCACCTGGGAGGCCAGCACCCAGCCCGTCTGCGCTTCCTTGTCGGGATCGGGTTGATAACGCACCTTCAGCCAGACATGGTCGGGCGATGCGCCCAGGATGTCGAGCCGTTCGCCGGCGCTGATGGCGGCGATGGCCTTGCCCGCGGGCTCCGACCGCAGCCGGGTTTGCAGCGTCTTCACATAGCCCCAGCCTGCGATGTCAGGCGCGACCGGGGCGGCGGGCGCTTCCACCGTGGCCTCGACGATGGTTGTGACGCTGCTGGACGACTGCCCGTTATCGGATGGCTGGTCGGATGAAGGGTTCGTGGCGGGGGCAACGGGCGTGGGCAGCGCAACTTTGGGCCGGGTGGGAATGGGA
>JALXCB010000126.1 GCA_026991225.1 Anaerolineae bacterium
GCTGCTGCAGGTGGCCCTTGGGCAGGCCCGAAGCGCTATCCGCGTACACCCATTGCGGGTCATAGGCCACCTTCTCCGCGGTCGTGCCCGAAGCTGGCCCGCCGCCAGCTTCATCCGCGCCCAGGTCAGGGGGCGAGCCTGTGGGCTGGGGCCGGGCCTCGCCGTCGATATCCTCGCTCAGGCCCGCGTCCACGCCCTGGCCCAGGGCCGCTGAGAACTCGGTGAGATGATAGCCATCCAGGTCGAACGCGGCCGGACCATCCACATGCCCCACTTCGGTGACTTCGCCTTGTGTGTTCGCATCGTTGTTGTCCCACAGCGTGTTGGTGAGATGCACTTGCGAGCCCGTTTCCCCTTCCACGCCCACGCGATTGTCGGAGAAAATGGTGTTGGTCAGGGTGACGGTGGCGTTCGCCTGGACAAAAACGCCGCAATTGGGATTGGCCGCGAAGGTGGTGTGCACGAGCTGCGCCTCGCCATCCCCCTCCACGCGCACGGCTGCGGACTGACAACTACCCGGGGCCCGACCTAGATCCCGGAACACGGTGTTCTCCACCCTCACCCGGCCATGGGGCCGCACCACCAGGCCTTTGCAGTTGGTCCAATAGGTGACGTGCTCGATGAAGCTGTTCTGGATGAGCACCTGGCCCGCGCCCGAATCCGCCACCTCCACCGCTGCCACAGGATGACCATCATTGCGGTCGGTGTTGGCGTAGCGGATGCCGACGTGCTTGAGGTGGCCGGAGCCGCCGGTAAAGCGCAGCCCTCGCCACTTGGAGTCCGCCGAGTCGTGATCCGAGGTGATGAGGATGGGCTCCGTGGGGCTGCCCACGGCTTGCAGATTGCCCTCCACCCACAGGGCCACGCCTTCCACGGCTTCCAGGCGAGCGCCGGGCTCGATGGTCCAGGTGGCAGTGACCGGAATGGTGAGATCTTCGCCCAGCACGAAAGCGTCCTGCCCCATCTGCGGCGTCAACGTCACGTTGGGGTCGTTTGCCATGGCGTTATCCACCAGAGCGATGACGTTGCGCTGGTCGTTGTTGGTCAGTTGATTATTGATCAACGTCACCTGGCTATCGGGCCCCTTGATGAAGATGGGAACGTCCCCGCCGCCAGCGGCGCCGATCTCGGTGATCAGCGTGTTCTCCATGGTCAGATGGCCGTTTTCCACATACACGCCGAACTCCTGGGCCCAGCCGTCGCCCACGTTGCGCAGTTCGCTATCCGCAATGTGCACCTGGCCCGCGGTCGTGTTCACCACCGCAATGTCGCTGCGCGGGTCCTCGGCTCCGCCGTAGCGCACGAGTACATGCTGCAAATCGCCCGAGCCGCCGTCGAAATGAATGCCGCCCCACTGGTTGTTGGCGCTGTCCGCTTCGCTGGTGAAGGTGATGGGCTCACTGGCCGTACCCAGGGCTTGCAGATTGCCTTGCACCCACAGGCTGGTGTTCCAGGCGTGGGCTTTCACCGTCACGCCGGGCTCGACGGTGAGGGCGACGCCCGCGGGCACGGTGAAATCAGGCTCCGAGCTGCTTCCTTGCAGCACATACGCGTCCATCTCGGCTTGCTTGGCCAGGGTGGCGTCATGGTGCATCATGGCGTGAGGGCCCAGGGCCACGACATTCCGTGTATTGTCCACCAGGTGATTGCCGGAGAGCGTCACCTGGCTGTCGGCGCCCTCGATGAAGACCGCGGCGTCCTGACCACCACCGCCGCCGATCTCGCGGATAGTCGCGTCCCGCATGGTCACGGCCCCATTCTTCACGTGCAAACCATATTCCTGGCCCCAGCCGCCGACATTCTTCTCCAGAATGCTGTCCTCGATGAGCACCTGGCCTGAAGTCGTGTCGTTCACCAGAATGTTTTCAGCGGATCCATCGACGCTGGTGGTGGCGTAGCGCACTGTGACGTGCTGCAAATGTCCCGTGCCGCCATCGAAGCGGATACCCGCCCAATGGGGGTAGTCGTCGTCCTCAGCCGAAGTGAAGGTGATGGGCTGCGTGGCCGCGCCCAACGCCTGCAAGTCGCCCTCCACATACAGGCTTTTTTCGCTGTCTGTGCGCACGGTCACGCCCGCCTCGATGGTGAGGACGACGCCCGGGTCCACGATGACGTCATTGCTGAGCCGATGCGGGCTGTCGGCCAGGCACCAGGTCTCGTCCGCGGTGATGTGGCCGCTGTGGGGGCCGGGCGTGCAGGCCGCGGGCGTATGGGGGCTCAATGCGGCTACACTCCCTGTCCCCAGCATCGCCATCAGGCCCGCCAGCAACAGGCCCGCGACGATCACAAAGCTGCCAATATGCTTGATGGTTTTCATGGAAATCCTCCTGAGAGAATGGTAGCGAAATATCCTGGCTCCATTCTCGCGCGCCCCACTGACGCCCGACTGACAGGGATGAAGACCATAGCGCTCGAAAAAGCGTTTTGCAACCGAGGCGGGGAGAGGCCGCGGCGAACGTCATGCGTCAAACGTCAAACGTCAGGACCTTACGCATCACGCATGGAATCAAAGATTGGAAACTGTTATGCACCTTGGCCTCGTCAAATCGAAACTCCACCTTTAATCTTTAATCCATTAATCATTGAACTCCCACAATCTCCCCATAAAACGCCCGCAGATCTTCCCCCGGCTCCACGCCCAGCTCCGCCTGCAACCGCTCCGCCAACGCCCGATACAACCGCAGCGCGCCCGCCCGGTCCCCCAGAGCCAGACACGCCTCCATGCCCAGGCGGGCGGCCTGCTCCTGCCAGGGCTCCAGGGCCAGGGCCTGGCGGGCCAGATTCAGCGCCCGCTGGGGGGCGCCGCGGGCCAGGGCCGCCTCTCCCGCGCCCATCAGCGCTCGCAAATGCGCCTGCGCCAGCCGCTCCCGCTCCCACACCGCCCAATCCGCGTAGGGGTATCCGGCGAAGAGGGGGCCGTGATAGAGTGCCAGGGCCTCGTCGTAGCGCGCCCGTCGCACCAGATCGGCGAAGACCTCGTGCGCCACCCAACTGCCGGGCGGTAGCCGCAGCGTGATGCAATCCCCCGCCACCTCCAGATAGCGCGAGGGGAACTGGCGGGGCAGGTCGGGCTCCAGCGTGCGGCGCAGGGTCGAGGTGGCCTGGTGCAGCAGCGGCTGGGCCGCATCCAGGGAGCGGTCGGGCCACAAAGCCTCGGCCAGTTGCTCTTGGGTGCGGGTGCGGCGGGGGGCGATGAGCAGGATGCGGAAGAGCTCACCGGCCCGGCGCTTGCGCCACGCCCGATCCTCGATGCGCCGCGGGCCCTGCCACACCTCGAAGCGCCCCAGGGTGTGGATGCGCAACGGCGTGGCGGGGGTGGCGGCCAGCCGTCGGAGCAATTCCCGGGCGTCTTGCTTCGCCCCGGCATGACCGCTGCGCATCTGATGGGCGATGAGGGGGAAGGCGATGGCCCGTTCCCGCTCTAGCAGAAAATAATAGCGGCCGCGCTGGATTCGGGCCGCGGCTTCGCTCCAGGCGTCGCTCTCGTCCCGCCCCACCCGTCGCAGCAGGCCCGCCAGCAACAGCCAGGCCTCGGCCAGATGGAAATCGAAGCGCAAAGAGGTCATCAGGTCGATGGCCTGGTGCAGATCGGCCTCACACGCGGGCAGATTGTCGGCTGCCAGAGAGGCCCGGGCCCGGGCCAGCAACGCCATCCCTTCCAGATGCACGTATCCCACCCGCTGGGCCACGGCCAGCGCCTCATCGGCCCAGCTTCGGGCCGCTGCCCAGCGCCCCAGACGCCGCATCAAACGGCTGGCTCCTAGATGCGTCAACACCCGCAGGCCCGGATCGCCGATGCGGGTGGCGACGCCGCGGGCGCGGGCGTACAACCGGGCGGCTTCCTCCATCCGCCCCTCGTCCTGGGCCAGATCCGCCAGCAGCGCATCGTGAAAGCCGCGGGGCAGCGAGCCCTCGGGGGACACTCGGCGCAGCCTGGCGGCCATGCCCGCGGCCTCGTGCGGCCGGCCTGTGATCCAATACACCCAGCCCATGGCCGCCAGCGCGTTCCATCCCAACTCGGGCGTGCCATGCGCCACGATGAAATCATACGCGTCCTGATCCATGGCAAGAGCCAGCTCGAATTGCCCTCTGGGGATATACACGCCCACGGCCAGGGCGTGCAGCCCGCGATACAGCGCCTCTTCATATCCCAGCAGACGGCTCAAGTCTACGGCCCGGCGATAATACGCCTCCGCCTCGTCGGGCGCGTTGGTCTCGGCCGCGCACAGCCCCAGGTGAATCAACGCGTCCACCTGCAGGGGATGATCTTCGGGTGTCTGGGACATGGCTTCGCCCAACAACGCCTGCGCCCGGCCATACTGCCCCAATCGGAAATGCACGTGGGCCAGGGCGATGAGCGCCTCGGCGATGGCTTCGTCCTCTCCCCGCTCCCTTGCCTCAGCCAGCAACGTCCGGGCCTGTTGATACGCCGCGGCCACCTTTCCGGCCCGGCAGAGCGACCGGATCTGCTCGATGCGCGCTGGAGGCTCCGAAATCATGGCTGCTCCTCTCCTGGCGAGTATGATAGCACGACGGGCGGGGCGTGTCCAGCGCGCGTTGGGGGACAATGCTGGGACAAATTGCGTTGTCGTTGAAAAATCTGTCGCGTGGCGTACGGCCCACACCCGGCGCTGAAGTCGCCGGGCTACAAAACGACGCCGGGTGAACCCGGCTTTGGGGCGTCGCCACCAGCCATGCCCCGTTTACGGGGCGTTGTTGCTAGCCCGGAGGTTCACCTTCGGGACGCACGGCGTACAACGCACTATTGTCAAGCGCCCCTCAGGGCGCGTCAGTCACCCGTCAGTCGCCCGTGGGAGAATATACCGAGGGGATGGTTCGCCAACCACCCCATGTCTTCTCCCATTCCCTGTCTCTTGAGGAGCATGAAAATGAACAGCTTTCGATCTCCCCACCGTTTTTCCCGTCACATGGCGACCTGGCGCAAAACAGGCGTCGTTTTGCTCACGGCCATCCTCTTGCTGGTGATCATTGGCGCGCCCAGCCAGGCCCGCCCCCGCGCTACCATCACCGTGGACGGCGTCAATTGCAAGCTGGCGGATGCGATTTACGCGGCCAACAACGACACGGCATTTCACGGCTGCTCCGCCGGTTCGGGAGCCGACACCCTGGACATCGTGGCCGATCTCTCGCTGACATCCTACGATGACTCGCCCCCGGGCGTCGAAAGCGACATCACCATCGAGGGCAACAACCACATCATCGCCCGCGAAAACACCACCGATCTGTTCAGCGTGTTGAAAGTGTACTCCAACGGCAAGCTCACGCTGAAGAACGCCACCATCCGGGGAGGGGACACGGGCGTGTATTGTCGCTCGGGAGAGATGACGGTGCAGAACAGCACGATCACCAACAACGCCTCTGAAAATGGCTCCGGCGGCGGAATCTACGGCGAAGACTGCACGATCACCATCGAGGACAGCACGATTTCGGACAACACTGCCAATAAATACTATGGGGGCGGGATTTTCCTGACCGATAGCAGCGATCTCACCGTGCGGAATTGCGACATCACGGGCAACACCGCGGGCTACTCTGGCGGCGGCATTCGTGCAGAAGAATCCAGCACAGTGACCATCGAAGATAGCGCCATCTCGGGAAATAGCGTCGGGGATGGCAATGGCGGCGGCATTGCGGCTGAATACTCGAATGTTTCGATCACCTTGAAAAACACCGCTGTCACAGACAATGAAGCCATCGATAACTGGGGCGGCGGCATTTACTGCTATAACTACTGCACCCTCACCATCCAGGATAATTCGACGATTTCGGACAATACCGCTCGCGATGGGGGCGGCGTCTATGCCGAATACGCTTCCACTGTCGGTGTGACAAACAGCACCATCTCAGGCAATACGGTCTCGAACGATGGCGGCGGCGTTTACGTTTACAATAGCAGCTCATTAACCGTGGATAATTCCGCCATCACCGGTAACACATCTTCGGGATGGGGTGGCGGCGGCATTCGGGCATCCCTCAGCAGCCCGGTCACCATGCGAAACAGCACCCTCTCGGGCAATACGGCATCGAGGAAAGGAGGGGGGATTTACAGTAATGATAATGGCACAGACGTCATTCTGGAGAACTGCACCATCTCGAATAACTCTGCCGACAGTAGCTACGGCGGGGGCGTTCACTGTTATTCCAGCAGCGCCGTGACTGTGAAAAACAGCATCATCGCCGACCAAGCGGATGGCTATGACTGTTACAACGATGGTGGGAGCATCACTTCGGATGGGTATAATCTCGAAAGCGGGACCAGTTGCGGATTCACGGCTACGGACGATCTGCAGAATACGGACCCCAAACTGAATGCTCTCTCCGGCGGCGTGATGGTTCCCCAAAGCAACAGCCCCGCCATCGACGGGGGGAATCCCGCGGAGCCGGGCAGCGGCGGTGACGCCTGTCTTGGCAGCGACCAGCGAGGAAACGCCCGCGACGACCTACGCTGCGACATGGGCGCGGTGGAGGTGCAGCTCAGCGACACCGACACCGTGGTCAAGGACGTGTCGGGCGCCGAAACCTACACCTTCGGCCCGACCCTGGTCAAGATCGCGGTGACCGACCAGGGCGCGCTCTCCCGCCTGCAGGTCACCCACCACGATGGCGATCACCCCAACGCCACGCGCATGAATGGCCAATGGTGGGAGATCGCGGCCACGGGCGACGGCTTCTCCACGAATCTCGATCTGCCCCATTCGGTCTCGCCCGACACGAATGCCAGCGTGTGCAAATATGTCAGCGGTTCGACCTGGGACTGCGCCCGGGATGGCTCCACCGCGGATCGGGTGTGGCGCAACGGCGTGACCGCGTTCTCCGATTGGTCGGTGGGCGACCATGTGGGCCCGAACAGCATCATCCTGCGCCGTCAGGCCGCCCGCCGCGCACCCGACTGGACGCCCATCCTGTGGGCGAGCCTGCTGGCCATGCTGGCGGCCATCGCGGGCGTGTGGCGCTATGTGCGGTAAGTTCAGGTGGGTCACACATCACACATTGACGTGCGACTCACCTCTGTGCGACAATAGCCCGCATGGACTCCCAACCTCCTATACTTCCCTCAAAGAAGACCAAGATCGTCGCCACCATCGGTCCGGTTCGGATTCCGTTACTTAAGATTCCCTAGTCTTGCGCGTTTTGGGCGGCACCTTGTATAGCAAATCCAGATATCGCTGCAGAATGTCATTCACCATGCCGCGGAAGGGGACGGACGCGGCCATGCCGTAGATGGGAGCCATGCCTCCCCGAGACGGCGGCTGGGCCCGCACCTCTTCCACGCTCTCGGCCAGATCGCTGAGAAAACGGTCGGCGACGCCCGGTTGGGTGTGGCGCAGCGTGACGGCAATGTGCACCGCGGGCGGGAATTGCAGGCCGTTCAGGCTCCAGCCGCGATGGGCCATGGCGTCCAACACACGGTAGATATCCACCTCGTCCGACCCGAAAGCGATGATCCACAGGGGATCGCCCAGCACGTACAGGCCCGGAATGCTTTCGATGCCCTCGCGAATGACGTCGCCCGTTTCCAAAATGCGTCGGGCTGCATCCAGATAGCCCTCCTGGCCCAACTTCACCATGACGGCCCAGGCGACGGCAATGAGCGCGCCCGGTTTGCTGCCGCCCATGGTGGGCGAGGCATAGAGCCCGCCGGGCCAGTCGGTGGTGGTGAAGTACTGATAGCGACGCAGGCTTGGATGCCGATAGAGGGCCACAGACGTGCCCTTGGCCGCATAGCCGTATTTGTGCGTGTCCACCGAAATGGAGGTGACACCGGGCAGGCGGAAGTCGATGACGGGCACGGGGTAGCCCAGCTTCTCCGCCCAGGGCACGATGAATCCTCCCAGACAAGCGTCGGTGTGGAAGCCGATGCCCCGTTTGTGGGCCAGGGCCGACATCTCGGGGATGGGATCGATGACGCCGTGGGGGAAGCCGGGCGCTGAGCCCACCAGGGCGATGGTGTTCTTGTTGATGGCCTTCTTCATGGCCTTGACGTCCGCCCGGAAATCGGGGCCCACGGGCGTGCGGATGACCTCGATGCCGAAGTATTCTCCGGCCTTGTCGAAGGCGGGATGGGCGGAGATAGGAATGACGATATTGGGCTTTTCGACGCCCTTCTTGCGCCGCGCCCAATCCCGATACGCCTTCATGGCCATGAGGATGCTCTCGGTCCCACCCGAGGTGACGGACCCGCACACCTTTGTACCCGGATGCAAACGCTCCGCCTCGGATGCGTTGAGCATCTCTGCGGTCATGGCCACGACCTCGGCTTCGTATTTGACGGCGCTGGGCCAGAGGTCCGCGTGCAGGGGATTCATCTGCGAATGCATCGCATAGACCTGGTTCATGAAGGCGATGTGTTCCGGATCGCCGTGGTAGACCGCGCCCGAGGCGTAACCCTCGCTCCAGCGATCGATCTCCTTCTCCTGCATCTGGCTCGTCATGGCGAGGATATCTTCCTCGGAGAGGCCCTGATCGGGCAGCGCGGGCATGGGCGGAACCAGGTCATCGTAGGGGCGCAGCCCCTTTTCCATGTCCGCCAGCATGGTTTTATATTCTTTCTCCATCATTTGCTGCACGCCCGGCAGTTTGCGGATGCCCCGTTCCATGGGGCCGTGAAGGCGTTTGGGGAGTTTGGCGGAAAGATCGAGCAGTTTGTTGACGTCCATAAGTTATCCGTGGCTGGGTTTGTTCAGGCGTTTGTAAATCGGGCTGTTGCGTTTGTAGATGTCGAGGAAGGCGTCGAAGAGTTCGTCGTAGATGGCTGCGGCGTCGGGATTGGGTTCGTAGGTTCGGGCGATCTCCACATGCCGGGCGTAGTCTTCCAGGGTGGTCAGATTCAGGGTGATGCCGGCGAGCACGGCCACGCCTCGCAGGCCCGCGGCCTGCGGGTCTTTTACCTGGCGAATGGTGCGGTTGAGCACGTCCGCGAAGATCTGACTCCAGATGTCGGAAAGCGCGCCCCCGCCCACGAAGTTGACAGGATTCAGGGGGGCCTTTCCCGCGAGCTTCTCGACATAACCTTGCAACCAGCGGGTATTGTACGCCACCCCCTCCATCACCGCCCGCGCGATGTCCGCCCGGGTTGTGGTGAGCGACAGGTTGTAGAACCCCGCCCGCAGGGTGGATTCCTCCACGGGCGTGCGTTCGCCATAGAGCCAGGGGGTGAAGATGAGGCCGCCGCTGCCCGGCTGCGCCTGCGCGGCCAGCCGGTCGAAGCGCTGGTACGCGTCTTCGGGCGCGGGACAGGCTCCCAGGGCGTCATCACCGTAGAACATGACATCGCGCAGGAAGGTGAGGCTGACGCCAGCGGTTTCCTGTTCGTTCACCACGAAATAGCGGCCGGGAACGGAGGAGGGCAGGGAGGCCATGTTGTGGAAGATGTCGGTCTTCTTGAAGGGCACATGGCAACTGAACCAGGATGAGGTGCCCACATAGACGTGCGGATGGAAGTCATCCACCGCGCCGGAGCCCAGCACGGGCGCGTGGACGTCGGGCGCGCCCATAATCACAGGCAGCCCTGCGGGAACGTTCAACTCCTGGGCGACTTCGGGCAGCAAGGGGCCCAACACCGAATTCGTGGGCAGGATGTCGGGCAGCTTGGCCGCGTCCACGCCCGTCCAGGCCAGCAGCGTGGGATGGTAGTGGACATTGTTGATATCCCGGTTGTCGGTCACCCAATGCAGGGTGATGGTGGCCGGATCCGTGGCGAATTTCCCCGTCAGCTTCAGGTTGATATAGTCCTTGGGCTCCAGGAATTTGTACGCGGCCCGATAGCGTTCCGGCTCCCGGCGTTGCAGGTAGAGGATGTGGGCGATGCTGTCCTTGCCGCTGCGGGTGGGCATGCCAGCGGTCAATCGCAGCCAGGTGATGAGCTTGCGCAGACCATACCCCTCGATCTTGGGAAAGCCGTGGGTGATCTCCGCCACATAGGGCGCGCCGCGGCTGTCCATCCAGATGATCGCGTTCCCCAACGGCTTCCCCCGCTCATCCACCGCCACCGTGCCCGACCAATGCGTGCTCACCCCTACGCCCGCCACGTGCTCCCTGTCGATGCCACTTTCGGCGAACACCCGCCGCACATTGCGGGTGATGACCGCCCACCAGTCAGCCGGGTCCTGCTCGGCCTTGCCATCGGGCCCGAAGTGGATGGGCGTGGCGTCAGCCTCGCTGACATAGGCGGCGACCCGGCCATTGGGCGTCACCAGCCCGACCTTACAGGCCGTGGTGCCCAGATCGATGACGAGGATGAGGGGATCGATACTCATGATTCGGGTGATTTTTTCATTGGTAAACCGGGAAACGGAAAAAGGGAAACCAGTAGACCAGTAGACCGGGAAGGCTGCCGGGTTTCCCAGGTTTCCTGGTTTCCTGGTTTCCTGGTTTACAGGGCTACACAGCCCGCCATTTTCATTGGTATCGGCGAGCCGCTCTTGTGCCAATGGCTACCATGCCAGCACAGCCCCCTGCGAGCCGCTGGTGACCATTTTGGCGTAGCGGCTGAGGTATTTGGGCAGGTTGGGGCGCACCAGGGGCCGCCAGTTCGCCCGTCGCCGTTCCAACTCCTCGTCGGATACATGCAATTCCAGGCGGCGGCCGGTGATGTCCACCGTGATCAAGTCACCCGGTTCGATGAGGGCGATGGGGCCGCCCGCGGCCGCCTCGGGGCTGACATGCCCCACGCAGGCTCCGCGCGTGCCGCCGCTGAAGCGACCATCCGTGATCAAGGCCACGCTGCCGCCCAGGCCCTGGCCCATGATGAGGCTGGTGGGGGAAAGCATCTCCTGCATGCCCGGGCCCCCGCGCGGGCCCTCGTAGCGGATGACCACCACGTCGCCCGGCTGCACCTCTCGGGCCATGATGCCCGCCACCGCCTCCTCCTGGCTTTCGTAGATGCGGGCGGGGCCGGTGTGGGTCATCATCTCGGGCAGCACGCCCGCGGTCTTCACCACCGCGCCCTCGGGCGCCAGGTTGCCGAACAGGATGGCCAGCCCGCCCTCCTGGCTGTACGCGTTCTCCAGCGGGCGAATGACCTGCTCATCCTTGATCTCAGCCCCGGCGATGTTCTCGCCCAGGGTCTTGCCGGTGACGGTGAGGGTGTCGGTGTGCAGCAGGCCCGGCTTGCGGTTCAGCTCGTTGAGAATGGCGCTGATGCCCCCAGCCCGGTGCACGTCCTCCATGTGGTAGGGGCTGGAGGGCGAGACCTTGCAGATGTTGGGCGTGCGGCGGCTGATGGCGTCCACCCGGCCGATGTCGTAGTCGATGCCCGCCTCGCGGGCGATGGCCAGGGTGTGAAGCACCGTGTTCGTGCTGCCGCCCATGGCCACGTCCAGAGTGAAAGCGTTGTCGATGGCCGCTTCGGTGACGATGTCCCGGATCTTGATGTCGTTTTCCAGCAGGAACATGATCTGCCGGGCCGCGCGGCGGGCCAGCTCCTCTCGTTCGGTGGTGCAGGCCAGGGCTGTGCCGTTGCCGGGCAGGGCGATGCCCAGGGCCTCGGACAGGCAGTTCATGCTGTTGGCCGTGAACATGCCCGAGCAGCTTCCGCAGCCCGGACACCCGAACCGCTCCAACTGCGTCAGCTCCTCCAGGTCGATCTGGCCCTCGGTGTAGGCGCCCACGCCCTCGAAGACCGAGATCAGGTCCACCACCCGGCCGTCGGGCAGCACGCCCGCGGCCATGGGCCCGCCTGAGATGAAGATGGTGGGGATGTTGCAGCGCAGCGCGCCCATGATCATGCCGGGCACGATCTTGTCGCAGTTGGGGATGCAGATCAGCGCGTCGAATTGGTGGGCCTGGACCACGGTCTCGATGCTGTCGGCGATGAGCTCGCGGCTGGGCAGGCTGTATTTCATGCCCGCGTGGCCCATGGCAATGCCGTCATCCACGCCGATGGTGTTGAAGATGAAGGGCGCGCCGCCCGCCTTGCGCACCTCCTCCTTGATCATCTTCCCGAACTCATCCAGATGCACGTGGCCGGGGATGATGTCGATGTAGGAGTTGGCGATGGCGATGAAGGGCTTGTCGAAATCTTCGTCCTTCAGGCCCGTGGCCCGCAGCAAACTGCGATGGGGCGCGCGTTCCACGCCCTTCTTGATGATGTCGGAGCGATAATGGCGTTGGTTGGAGGCGGGTGCGTTGGTTGAAATCATGGCGTCTACTCGCAAAAAACGGGTAACTGCTAAGGTCGCTGGCCCCAATATCCCTTTTTTGCCACGAAGACACGAGGGCTGCGTTTGCAGTTACGAAAGCAGGAAGAGAACATTACGGTCGATAGAGGATGAAGGGAATCTCCATTTCGTCGCGGCTGAGCCCGCCGTGGAGCCCGCGCATGGTGATCTCGAATTTCTTTTTCTCATACCACCACACCGTGCCCGCCCCGCGCGGCAGGATGACCAGGTTCCCCGCCCGTTTCATGAAGTCCGGGGAGGGTTCGGTCGTGCCGAACAGGCCCGCATCGATGAGCTGTTCGATGCGCAGCACGTCGGCCCGGCCGCCCAGCATCTTCCGCAGCAGGTTCTGCGCCCGGCCCACATACTCATCCCGCACATAGAGGAAGACGTCGCGCGGGGAGCCGCCGGGCGTGAGGATCTGGCCCTTGCGGTCCGCCCGCAGATAGCAGCGCAGCTCCTGGAATTCGGGCTGGAGGTTGAGGTAGAAGGTTTCCTGCGGGTCGATGCGGATCTGGCCGTGGTCCGCGCTGATGACAAGCAGAACGTCCTCCCTCCCGCGCAGGGGATGGAAGAGGAAACGGTCCAGCAGCAGCCAGGCGGCGTTGGCCTCGGCCAGCGTACGGTAATCGAAAGGCCCATATTCGTGCGCATTGCCGTCGATATGGGGCGTGTAGAAATGGAAGAGCGCGGGGCCGTCGAAGCGGTCGATGGCCCGCTTCAGGCTGCTCAAGCCCCCGGCCACCGTGCGATACCCGGTCACCTTCGCGCCCTGGGCCATAATCTGGTTGTACGGGGTTTTCGTGTACTCTTTGGGCACAAAGGAGAAGGTGCGGACGCCCGACTCTTGCAGTTTGATGGCCAGGGTTTGGGTGGGCAGGATATCGCGGGCGTCGATGTAAGCGTCGCGCAACGTGCCGCGCTCCTTCTCGCCGGCATAGGAGAAGAGCAGGGGCACGATGACCGCGTCCGCTTCGGGCTCGTAGTACTGCCATTCGAACACGCCGTGCTCTCCCACCACCTGGCCCGTGCTGAAGGTGGTGACGTGCGCGGCCGTGGTAGAGGGGAATTGGGCGGTGAATTTGTGCACCTGCGCCCGCTCTGCCAGCCTGCTCACCACCCGATGCCGTCGGTTGCGAAAATAGCTGAACTGGTTCCAGCCGAACGCGTCCAGGAAGAGGAAGACGACTTTGTCGAACTGGCCCGGCTGAAAGCCAAAGCGTTCGGGCGTGAGGGGCGAATCCACCTCGGCTCCCAGCAGGCTGCTGAGGAAGGCGGGAATGTGGGCGAAGTTGCCGTCGGCGTAATCGGGCAGGGTGCGGAGGGGGTCGGTGGCGGTGAGGCTCATGGAGTTTAGTGGTCAGTAATCAGTTGGGGAATGTTGAAGAGCGAGAGAGCAAGAGTGGCAGAAGGCCAGAGAGCCAAAAGAGCAGAAGGGACGACAGATGGCGTATTGTAGCGGCGAGGGGCAGGGAAATGCAAGTTGGGATTGTCTCAGCGTCGGAAACTGAAAATCGCCGCAGATAACGCGGATGAAGCGGATTTTTGCGGATTTTTCAAAAGGATGCCATCCTTTTTCAGTAAGAATCCGTGTTGATCCGTCGCATCAGTATCATCCGCGGCGAATTGAAACGCACGTCATCCACAAACTCGCATCAAATTAGCGATAAGTTCATGACCGGCTCTGGGCGGCGACGGCGATGAGCCGGGGGCTGTCGGGCGTCCAGGGTTCCAACTCGTAGTCGCCGTAGAAGCGCAGGTCGACATAACCCGCGTAGATCAACAGCAGGGCCAGCTCCCGTTGGAAGAGGATGCGAATCTCGAAGTCCTGCTCCACCTCCCACGCATCCTCGCCTTCCCCTCCCTCATAACGCCGCTGAAAGCGCAGCACCTGGTCGGTCAGGTCCACCTGAACGCGGGTGGATTTGCGGATTTCCTCGCCCGTGGCCGGGTCGATCAGCGTTTCCTCCGGCTCGAAGCCCTGCTGCAGTGAGAGCAGGGCCAGGCCCGCAAGCTGCGGATTCTCCACGTCGATGACCAGGAGCCCGCCCGGCCGCAACGCCCGCCGCCACGCGGTCAGCGCCGCCAGTTGGTCATGGCCCTCGATGAGATGGAGGAAGGTGTTGTAGGCGCAGAAGGCGAAGACGAAGCGGCCCGAAGCCAGGGGCAGGCGCTGGAAATCCGCGTGGATGAGATGGACGCGCGGGGTCAGGTCCTCGGCCGCGACCCGCTTCCGGGCCTTGGCCAGCATGGGGAAGGAGATATCCAGGCCCGTGACCTGGAACCCGGCCCGGGCCAGGGGCAGGGCGATGCGGCCCGTGCCCACGCCCAGCTCCAACACGGGCCCGCCCGTCTTGCGGGCGAAGCCCAGATACATGGGGATGTCGTCGCTCAGGCGGCCGTCATCCAGGTCGTAAAGCCGGGCGGAGGGGAAGAGGGGGGGCATGAGTTATCAGTGAGCAGTGGTCAGCGGCGGGACGCCGTCTTCCAGGAGTATAGCAGAGGATTGAGGAAAGGCGTATTCTACGGATCGGTGTGCAGTTTTCAGTGGAAACTGCTAACGTGGCCCTGTTTACTGGTCACGGATAGGAGGAAACACGGATGAAATCTTTTATGAATGACTTCGTGCCTTCGTTTCCGTCGTGTCTTCGTGGCAAAAGAGGACGAATGGGGCCAATTACCTTAGTACAGCTTTTCGTAAATAAGTTCCGAGTTTTGGTATACTTGGGCAAGGAGGTGAACAATGCGAGGTCCCAAGCCTAAGTATCCAATACAATTAACAATTGAAGAAGAGCAAGCGCTTCAA
>JALXCB010000127.1 GCA_026991225.1 Anaerolineae bacterium
CAGGAGCTCGTGGCCCTCCCCCACCGAGACGCCCGCACCCACACCGGAACCCGGCAGCGTGCAACTATGGCTGGATCCCGAGCATCGATTCGTGGGCAAGGGTGACGATTTCACCCTGGACATGAAGTCGCAAGGGGGCCGTGTGGCCGGTTACGAAGTCACCCTGCGCTTCGACCCCACGGTCATCCAGGCCCAATCGGCCGCCCTGGGCGACTGGTTGGACGGCACAGGCCGCACGCCCGCGCCCCTGGGCCCGACCATCGACAACCGGAACGGCGTCATTCGCTTCGGCGCTTACAGCCTCGGCAGCGGTCAGCCCCCATCGGGCGAAAGCCAACTCGCTCGCTTCACCTTCCGCGCCGTAGCGGAAGGCGATTCCGTCGTGCATTTCGACGCCTACAAGCTCACCGACGCGGCCGGTCAGGCCTACGCCAACGTGCACGCCCGCGATGCCAGCGTCACCGTGCAATCGCTGGAAGGCGACCTCAACGGCGACTGCATCGTCGACATCTCCGACATCATGATGGTCGTAGCGGCCTGGGGCCTGAGCGAAGGTCAACCGGGCTGGGACCCCGCCCTCGACCTGGATGGCAACGGCGTCATCGACGTCTCGGACATCATGATCGTCGTCAGCCACTGGGGCGAGACCTGCCAGGGATCGAATGCCGTCCTGGCCCAGGGAGCCCACCCCGGCTATGGTCAGACGGAAGGGCTCTTCGGCCTGGATCAGGGCGCTCGCATGAGCTTCGCGCCTCGCAGCAGCGTCACTTCCCTGGCCGCGGGCGTCATCGAGGTGCAGATTCGGGCCAGCGACGTGCAAGACCTGGCCAGCTTCGAAACCACAGTCGCCTTCGATCCTCAACGATTGCAGTTGCAGGATGCGACCCTGGGCGATTGGCTGGGGTCCACCGGACGCCAGACCATCCCCCTGGGCCCGACCATCGACAACGCCTCCGGCAGCGTCTCCCTGGGCGCGGTCACCTTTGGCAGCGCCTCGGGCGTGAGCGGAAACGGCATTCTCGCCACCCTGCGCTTCCGCGTGCTGGCTCCAGGCGCCTCCCAGCTGGACATGACCACGGCCAAGATGACGGACACCCAGGGAACGAGCCTCAACCCCGCCGCGGAGGATGGCAGCATCACCATCCTGGACAAGGCCGCCATCTACCTTCCGGTCGTTCGCTAACCCAACCGCCCTCTCCCAACCTTCCCAGCCGCCTCCGATTCGGGGGCGGCTTCTTTATGTCATGAGATTGTCCAGCGCGTCGGTCAGCACCGCCACCGAACGCGCCCATTCCGCGATCTCGATATGCTCCTCGGGCGTATGGTCCAGGGCGCTGTCGCCCGGGCCGTAGGCGATGATGGGGATGTTCCACACAGGCCCGACCACGTTCATATCCGAGGTGCCGGTCTTGACCACGAAGCCGGGCTTGCCGTTTTGGGCGCGGATGGCCCGCAGGAAGGCTCGCACGAGGGGCGTGTTCTTCTGCGCCCGGTACGCGGGCTCGCCGCCGCCGAAGGTGAGATGCACGTCGTGGGCGTCGGCCATCTCGGCCAGGGTGAAGCGCATTTCGTCGGGGGAGATGTCCAGGGGCAGACGGAATCCAGCTTTCATCTCCGCCCAGACGTTCATGCCGTCTCCGCCCGACTCGATGGCCTCCACGCCCGCCTGCAAAATCTCCCACGGGCGGGTGCGGGCCTGGTTGATTTCATCTACATACGCTTTGACGTCATTCCAGAAGACGATGAGGTCATCGATGACGCCGGATTCGGGGCTGGCGGTGTGGGTGAGGGTCTTTTCCCTGCGGGCGTTGGCCAGCAGTCGGCCCTTGTAGCCCAGGGCGATGCGTCGCCAGTGATTGGGTTCGCCGATGACGCAATAATCGGGATGATAACGGTCGGCCACGTATTTCGCGCCTTTGGAGCTGGAGGCTTCCTCCTCCACCGCGCCAATGACGATGAGTCGCCAGCCCGGTTTTACGCCCGCGGCCAGCGCGGCCAGCACGAACGCGGTGAGCGGGCCTTTGGCGTCCACCGAGCCGCGGCCGTAGAGCTTGCCGCCTTCGATGCGGATGGGGATGTCGCCGGGCACGGTGTCGATATGGCCCAGGAGCATGAGCTCGTGGGGCGGGGAGCCATCAAGCGCGGGCCCGCCATCGAGCACGCCCACGGCGTTGCCAGCGCGGTCGACGCGGGCGTCGAAGCCGTGGGATTGCATCCAACTGACGAGATAGGCGACCGCGCCGTGCTCTTGTCCCGAGATGGAGGGAATGGAGACCAGGGCGCGCAGGAGATCGAGATTTTCGAGGGCGAAGACGTCGGGGGTTGGGGACATGGGGAGTTTGGGATTTCGGATTTGGGATGGGGGATTTAGATTGGATATTTGGTATTGGATATTGGGACGGGGCGCCACGCAATACCCAATACCAAATACCCAATATCCACTTACAACGCGTGGATGACGGTCTCGGTGAATTCGATGGTGGAGGCGTCGCCGTCCAGGTCGGCGGGCAGAGGGCCCGATTGCAGCGCGGCGTAGATGGCGATGCGCAGACGGCGGGCCTCTTCCACCCGGCCCAGATGGTCCAACGCCATGGCGCCGCTGAGGAGGGCCGCGGTGGGATTGGCGACGCCCTGGCCCGCGATGTCGGGCGCTGAGCCATGCACCGGCTCGAAAACGGCCACGCCATTATCACCGACATTAGCGGAGGGGGCAAGCCCCAGGCCGCCAGTCAGGCCCGCGGCCAGGTCGGAGAGGATGTCGCCGTAGAGGTTGGGCGCGACCAGCACGTCGAAGCGGGCGGGGCCCTTGACTAGCCACATGGCGGCCGCGTCCACCAGCAGCTCCTCCACTTGGATGTCTGGGAAGTCCTCCGCAGCTTCCAGCGCGGCGGAGCGGAAAAGGCCGTCGGTGAGGGGGAGGACGTTGGCCTTGTGGATGATGGTCACCCTGGGCGGGCGGCCATTCCTGCCGCCGCGGGCCCGGGCATGCCAGAAGGCGACGCGGGCGATGCGCTGGCTGGCCCGACGGGTGATGCGGCGGCAGGCGACCGCGGTCTCTCCGTCGCTTTCCTCGTCTCGAATGTACAGCCCCTCACTGTTCTCGCGTACGATGAGCAGATCGACGGCGGGATGGTGGGGCAGCAGGGCGTGGGTCGGGCGCAGGTTGGCGTAGAGGTGGAAGCGGCGGCGCAGTTCCAGGATGGGGCTTTTGTAGCCTTGCACGGGCCCGTCCGTGGGCGATTGCGTGGCTCCGAACAGGGTGGCGTCGGCCCGGGCCACGGCCTGGATGGTCGCTTCGGGCAGGGCGGTTCCCTGCCGCAGGAAGGTTTCCCAGCCAGCTTCGGCCTGGGTGAAGTGGATGTGGGGGCAGAGATGGGCGAGGACGCGGGCGGTTTCGGGAATGACTTCCTGGCCGATGCCGTCGCCGGGAATGAGGCAGATGGTTGGGGACATAGTGGAGATTGGGAGATTGGTTGAGATTAGGAGATTGTTCAGTAATCAGTGAGCAGTAATCAGCGTGAGTGGGTGGGTGGAGATGCGGGCGTGTTCAGTGTGCTGGGAGTCGGTTTTCGGTTGAACGCCAGACCGCTGTCTTCGTCAGACCATCACTTTTTGTTTTCTGATGCTGGCAATCAGCCGTCGGCGTCGAGGAGGGATTGCAGGGTGGGGGAGAGGGGCGGGAAGGGGAAGGCGCCCGCGGCGCAGCGGATGAGGTTGCGCTCTGTGTCGATGGTGATGGCCTCGCCCGGCTGGATGGCGTCGGTCGCGGCAGGGGCGATGATGGGCAACATGCCGTTGTTGACCATGTTGCGGTAGTAGATGCGGGCGAAGCTCTTGGCGATGATGACCTGCACGCCCGCGGCCTTGAGTGCGGTGACGGCCTGCTCCCGGCTGGAGCCCGCGCCCCAGTTTTCTCCGGCCACGATGATGTCGCCGGACCGCACGTTGCCCGCGAAGTCAGGGTCCAGGTCTTCCAGGGCCACGGCGGCGAATTCTTCGGGCGTGCGTAGGGTGTAGGTGTATTTGCCGGGGAAGATGACGTCGGTGTTGACGTTATCGCCGTATTTCCATACGCGGCCGGTGTAGACCTCGGAGGTCTGCGAGACCTCCGAGGTCTTGTCCGCGGCGCGTCCTTGCGCATTATGCGCGGGCCCGGACGCGCGAGCAGGGGTTGGTGACGCGGCAACGGTGCGGGTAAAGCGAATGTTCGGCTCCGAGCGAAAGACCTTCGAGGTCTCGCAGACCTCGAAGGTCTGCGGCGGCGTAATGCAACCCGCGACCGCGCTGGCCGCGACTACGGCCGGGCTGGCCAGATACACCTCGCTCTCTCGTTCGCCCATGCGCCCGCGGAAGTTGCGGTTGGCCGTGCTGATGACCCGTTCGCCGGGCGCGGGCACGCCAAAGTGATTGCCCATGCAGGGCCCGCATCCGGGCGCGCCGACCATCGCTCCGGCTTCGATGAATGTCTGGATGTAGCCCCGTTCCAGCGCCTGCTGCATCACCTGCTGGCTGGCGGGCACGACGATGAAGCGCGTGCCGG